>JAFZLK010000085.1 GCA_017551515.1 Bacteroidales bacterium
ATTTGCATGCTGAAGAATCTTTGGAGATTAATGACATTTTTTAATCTTATTCCTTTCCCCCTTCTGTTTGAAAAGTTAATAATCATTTTTCTACATAAAAATAACATTTATTTTTACGCAGCAAATATAGGATGACATTCAGTGTTTTTTTTACCCGAATATCCCCATTATCAATTCCTTAACAATAAAGAACACCAGGAAGCAACAATAAATGAGTTTCAGCATTATTCCGCACATCATGCCTAAAAATGCACCAAACGAAGCCTTCCAAACGCCCTTCATGTTGCCTTCGGTCTTCTGACCTTGCTTTTTCAAATAGAGCAGTTCGCCGACAAACGCACCGACAAACGGAGCAATGAAAATAGCCCACCACGCTAGTCCGATGAGACTTAACAAGACGCCAATCGCAGCGCCACGACTACCCCACTTTGTTCCGCCAAACTTCTTAGTCGCCCACGATGGCACAAGGAAATCCAGAACAGTAACAACAACCATTATCACGCCCAATATCAACAAGGTTGACAACTGTATGTCGCAATAACTGACAAAAAATACCGCTACCAATCCTGCGTAGGCTATCGGCGGACCTGGTAAAATCGGTACAAAGCATCCAATTATTCCAACAAGCAGCAGAACTGCGGCGATTACGATAAGTAATATGTCAAGAGCAAAGGTCATTTGTACTGCGAAATTATATCATCAACCAATGAACGATTAATCTGTAGCGTAACCGAATATGTTATGCCAGACGACTTCTTCTTCGTATGCGAACACGAATTTTCGCACACATTGAGAACCAAGCCTCGTATAGAATCAATCTTCTCTTCGTATTTGTCATCGCGCAGAAAATCCTTGTACGAAATGTTCTCGACAATATATTCGTCTATTTGCTTTAGCAACAACCTTCTAGCTTCGTTTTCCGCTTTTTCTTGAGCAAGCTGCAAACTAGGCGATGAAACTTCGACCGAAGAACGAAAAACATATTTGTCCGTTACATTTTTGGTACAACTCCTAGAAAACACCGACAATACAGATTCAAAAAAGGAACACGACTGCATCGTCACAGTAAAACATAACATTATGACTAACAGGATTTTCCTCATTATTCTGCGAGCAATTTTACATCGTTAGCATCAATCCAGCCTTCCTTACCATCGGCAAGCCTGATGTTGTACATGCCGTTTGCCGAATCTACAACCTGCACCTTCAGTCCTTCGTAGATTTCAAACGAGTTTACCGCATCGGCATTGGGCGACGACTTCACCATCGACTGCTCGAAAACCACTGCATAATTGTTTTCCGTAATCCCTACCGATGACTTGTAGGCACAAATGGCTGTGATAATGAAAAGTACAAATGCTATCACAGCAACCGAAAATCCTAGTTTTCGCATCGCAATGTTCCCCATAAAAAGGTAAAGCGCGATTCCCGCCAGCACAAGGACAAGCATCAGAATGTTGAAGATAGTCCACGCATCAGTTCCCATAATGCCGAGCACAGCAGTTCCCCACCTTTCGTAAAATGGCTTTGGCAAAACTTCGACCACCTGCCTCAACGAGCGGTTGGCTATATTGAGGTTAAATTCAGCATCGGAATTGGAAGGATTAAGCATCAGCGCCTTCTCGTAGTAATATACCGAATAAGGAATTTCGTTGAGACGGTAGTAGCAGTTGCCCATATTATAATATAGGTCCGACGACGAATAGCCCATTCCACAAATTGAATCATATAGGCTGAGAGCTTCGGCGTAGCGTGTCTGCATAAAATAGTTCTGTGCACTGTCGGTCAATGCATCAACATCGGCGGAAAACACATTCAGCGACAACAGTGAAATTGTGATATATGCAAAAATCTTCTTCATGGCTACCTCATGTTTTCTTCTAATTGTTCAATAATTCCAGTGGTTTCCTCGTAAATTGCAGTCATTTCGTTGCCACTGCCCGAAACAAAATGAGCAAATTCGCACTTGTCGATAAGGTCAACGAACTGCTTTGAAAGAGTTTCGTCGATATTATGTACGGCAAATGCCTGCATTACATTGTCCTTTGTAAGTTGGGATGTCGGAATCGAAAGTTTGTCGCTTGCATAGCCCCACAAAGCAGTGATGATTTCCTTGTAGAAATCTGTTTGGTTGTTGGCTTGCATGAATTTACGAGCATTTTTCAGTCGCTTGCGTGAAATCTTGCTTGCCTTCTGGCGTTTCATCAGTTCCACATCCTGACGCTTCTTGATGTTCTTTCTCAAAACGACAACCAGCACAATGAAAGCGACAATCAGGCAAACAATAATCACCCAGTACAATCCCGAAAGCATCAGCGGAGAATAAGCCATTGAGAGATTCAAATCGCCCTTATGGATAAACCTAACATCTTCGGGATTTATAACCTCTACACCAGTCTGAGTATTGTAGATTGTCCCTGATGCCATATCGCTACTGCCCTTTCGCACATTTATTATTATTGGTTCGGTTGAAACAGTCTTGTACGATTTTGAGTCAAGATCGTAATAAACAAGCGATATGGTTCCAAGGTCGAAGTTTCCGCCATAACGTGGTACCAAGGTAAATTCCCATGTCTTGCTACCCGACAAGCCAGATTCAGATGCATTGAGTTTGCTTGTTACAACCGGTTCGTACTGTTCAAACTCTTTCGGACAAGATATTTGGGGCGATTCAATATTATTGAAATTTCCTGAACCAGAGATAGTTATCTTGCAAACCACAGCATCGTTCACCGAAACTGTATCGTGTGGCATACTGAGCGAAATGTTGAATTTTCCAACCGCCCCCGAATATCCTACTGGCTCCTGCGGCAGTGAAGCCACATTCAAAGAAAGGGTATTTGATGTTGCCGATGCTGGTGCATTATCGTAAGTGTACCCCCAGAATGAATGTCTGCCCGACACTACCCTTGCCATACATTTTATGTCTGCCTTGTCAATATCAACTTTGCCTGCAACACGCGGGAAAACAAGGTATTTCTTCAGCACTGCAGCATTGTATGTCTTACCATTTAC
>JAFZLK010000086.1 GCA_017551515.1 Bacteroidales bacterium
TAATCCTAATGACATTTGGTCATAAGGCGACAAGGATTCCATCACTTTTGTGATTTTTTCCATAGCCTCATTGGTCAAGTCACAACGTTGTTTCTCGTAGGGAGTAAAATCTTTGTAGTCATACAATCCTTGTTGTGCTTTTGCTTCAAGCGAACTTACAAGTAATCCAATCATAAACGACATGATGGATAATTTCATTAAACCAACCAAAGGCTTCTTTTTCATTGTAATTGAAGTATTCGTGATATGCAAATTTATTATTATTACCAGTTTGAAATCTCTAAATACAAGTTGGTTAATTGGTTCAAACTTATCTCATATTGTGCAGAACTTTTAGGCAATCCAAATTGCTGCACATGCGTATCTGTCGCATCCCAAAATGAAGGAGAAGAATCTTCTATTTTCCTACCATTTAGTTCATTCACAATCAAGTCATATATTTTTCTACCAAGCCCTGTTGCCCCATCATTTGGCATTTCTTCTGCAATTCTGTTTTTGCGAAGCCATAGTATTATTTCATCGACTCCGATTCTAATTGTTCTTTCCATGATTTAATCCCTATTTCGTGACGGGCGCAACTTTTTCGCCTATAGTTCCACTGATTCGGCATTATACATATATGAAAGAAGGCTAGGAAACTGTCATACTTATTTATCAGCATACAGGCTCTGGAACACCTTTCGTAGGATAAATAGTACATAAGAACCTAGCCTATATGCTTCAATAGTAAAATACTGAATACAAATAGGATAGGCAACCTATGTGCTACGTCCCTACTAAATTTTCCAGATTTTGTATGCTGGACAAGCAAGATTGCCTTCAACTGCTCGGATTTTTCCCCGAACAATCGAAGGCAAAAGTACAAAATATTTCAAAGTCGCAAGGTCATAGTTGCGTTTTTTTTTGAATATACGGTTTTTGCACCTTATTTATAAATAAGGAAAGGAACAAATCATTCCTCCAATAGTTTCCTCAATTCTTCAATATCAGGCAGAGCCTTCTTCAGGTTTACAGGCATCTCGGCAGAGGTTTTATAGGTCGCCACGCCCATCGGCTTGTGGTAATCTTGAATGACATATTCCACAAGTTCCTTGTTGCTTGATTTGCAGAGCACTATGCCAATGGAAGGGTTTTCGTGCGGCTTTTTCACATGGTCGTCCAAGATGCGGAGAAAATTCGTCAGTCGCAACTGACGTTTTTAATTCAGCGGGTGCGACCGCCGAATTGGAATGAAATTTTGATGCTTCGACAATTATGTTGTCCATACACCACAAAACCCATCAAAACACGATTTTTGTTGTCCATAGACAATAAAATTATAAAAATTTCAATTTTTGTTGTCCATAAACAATAAAATTGTATATTTGCAGCGAAAAAACTATGCTTATGGACTTGATTTCAAGAAATTACTATGCCGAGAAAGTAGATGGTTGGTTGGGAAAAGGACGTGTTATCGTGCTGGTTGGACAACGTCGAATCGGGAAAAGTTATGTGCTGAAAGACTTTGTGTTGCGGCATAAAAATGAACCTGACTCCAATGTCATCTATATCGACAAAGAAAAAAAGGAGTTTGATGCCATCAAGGATTACACCACCTTGAACGAATACATTGATGCACGGTTCGCCATCGGAAAGCAAAACTATATCCTCATCGACGAGGTACAGGACATTGCCGAATGGGAACGCTCGGTGAGGAGTTACCGCACCGAGGAACGTACCGACGTCATTATCACTGGCAGCAATGCCAAAATGCTTTCTTCCGATTTAAGTACTTTGTTGTCAGGGCGTTATCAAGAAATCCATATCCACGGACTATCCTATTCCGAGTTTCTGGTTTTTCATAACTTGGAGGATAGCGAAAGCTCCTTAAATAAGTATTTGGATTACGGTGGTTTGCCTGGGTTGCGTCAAATCGGATTGGAGAGCGAGGAACGCATCCATGATTATTTGCAAAGTGTGTTGAATACAGTCGTATTGAAGGACATCATCGAGCGACACAACATTCGCAATGTGCCGTTTTTAAACAAGTTACTCTTGTTTTTGGCTGACAATACGGGTAAACCTATCTCGGCAAACAACATCAGCAATTACATGAAAAGCCATGGCACGACGGTTTCCTCCAACATCGTCTTGGACTACAGTTCCTTTTTTGAGGAAACTTATCTGTTGAAATGTGTGCCGCGCTACGACATACACGGGAAGAAACTGCTAGAAACGAATGGTAAGTATTACTTCGAGGATATCGGCTTGCGAAATCTGCTTTCTGAAAACACCCAACGCGAGAAAGACATCGAAAAAGTTCTTGAAAATGTGGTGTATCTGCAATTGCTTCGCTTAGGTTATGAGGTTAGGGTAGGGCAGTTGCAGGCTGGTGAGGTGGATTTTGTTTGCTCGAAAAGGAAACAGCAGGTCTATGTGCAAGTGTGCTATCTGATTGCCACGGAAGAGACGGAGGAACGGGAATTTGGCACTTTGAGGCGTATTGCAGACAACCATCCAAAATATGTGATTTCCTTGTCGCCATTGGTGAAACGAGATAACATTGACGGCATTATTCATCTCGGTCTGCATGAGTTTCTGCTGAAAGGATTTTGAGTGGACTCGCTACTCATTTTCCCAATAATTATTGTCCCAAAACGAAAAAAAAGTACATTTTTTGCTTGCAGATTCAAAAAATCCGTATCTTTGCGGTGTAAAAATTCACTAACTAATCAATAGGAGAGACGCTATCGAAAGATTTATACCCTTTATTAACAAGCACTTACGTTGAGTGCACAAAGAAAGGGGGACCCGATGTCCAACATAGTGAAAAGCGACAAGGAACTGATTGAGCGTTACCAGGACGGCGATGTTCACAGTTTTGAATTATTGATTGGTAGA
>JAFZLK010000087.1 GCA_017551515.1 Bacteroidales bacterium
CATCACGTTTATTGTGTCGGTGGCATTGACCTGGCTTACGTTGAAGACTAAGTTTGGCAGAGCGTTGATAGGATAAAAAACAAAAAGCCTTGCATACGCAAAGCCTTTGTTTGTAATATGAAAATATCCTGTTAGATAATCTCAATATTGTCTTCCCATGTAATTTTTTCGCAGTAGCGGCATTTAAGACCTATTTTTCCATCTTTCTTTACTACTGTGAACTTTGTTGAAACCTTTTCGTGGTTGGTTATGCACTTGGGGTTGAAGCATTTTACAAAGCCTTCAATCTTTTCGGGAAGCTGAACCTGACGCTTGTCGACAACCTTGAAGTCCTTGATAATGTTGATTACTGCCTTTGGGTCAATGAGTGCGATTTTGTTAGCATCGTCGTCGCTTGGGTACTTGTCGGCAATCTTTATGATAGCCTTGGTTCCGTACTTCTTGCTTGGCAGGTTGTTGCCGAAGAAAACCGGTGTGTCAAAGTTTTCTATTCCAATGATTGACAATATCTTGTATAATTTGTCGGCTTGTATGTGGTCGATAACGGTTCCGTTTTCGATAGCCTTTACTGTTAATTCTTCTTTCATGACTTTACAATTTATTTAAGACCTAAAATAAGTGCTATGATAGCCATTCTTGTGTAAACTCCGTTTTCTGCCTGTTCGAAGTAGTATGCCTTCGGGTTAGCATCAACGTCAACGTCAATTTCGTTTACGCGTGGCAGTGGGTGCAATACTCTCATATTGTCCTTTGTGCCGTCCAACATCTTGTTCTTGAGGACATAAACGTTCTTAACCTTTTCGTATTCGAGCAAGTCGGAGAAACGTTCGCGCTGTACGCGGGTAACATATACTATGTCTGCGTCCTTGATGTTTGGTTCAAGTTCTTCGTACTCGTTGTACTTAATGCCCTTTGAATCCAAATAGTCCTTGTATTCCTGCGGCATTCTAAGGCTTGCAGGCGAAATGAAGTTGAAGGTCGGGTTGAATTCCGACATTGCCATTAGCAAAGAGTGAACTGTACGACCGTACTTGAGGTCGCCGACCAAGCAGAGTTTGAGGTTTTCGAGAGTACCCTGCGTTTTGTATATCGAATACAAATCGAGGAGGCACTGTGTCGGGTGCTGGTTTGAACCGTCGCCGGCGTTAATAATAGGTACGCGTGAGATTTCGCTTGCATAACGTGCACTTCCTTCAATCGGGTGGCGCATAACAATAAGGTCGGCGTACTTGCTGATGGTCATAATGGTGTCGTTGAACGATTCACCTTTTGCTTGACTGGTGTTAGTTGCTTCGCTGAAACCTATTACTCTGCCGCCCAGACGTTGGATTGCAGTCTCGAAGCTAAGGCGAGTACGTGTTGACGGTTCGAAGAACAACGATGCCACGACATAGTTGTCCAACAATTTCTGGTTGGGGTTCTTCTCAAATTCTGCTGCGACTTCAAGGATGCGGAAATATTCCTCCTTTGTGTAGTCGTTGATGGAAATTAAACTCTTGTTTTTCATCATCTTTGCTATTTATATTTTTCTATTCTTCGTTTCAAATCAAAAAAAAAACCGAAAGGAAAAACTTTCGGTTTTAAAAAAATCATTTCTTAACAATTTCAATCAGTTCAACATCAAAAATTACTGTTGAATAAGGTTCTACCGTCTGGTAGCCAGTTTCACCAAATGCCAGATAATATGGTATGAAGAACTTGTATTTCGCTTTTGGCGTCATCAGCAGAATTCCTTCTGCTAATCCGCGAGGCAAACTCAAAAGGTTGTTTTCTGAAGGAGTATCGCCTGTGCTACCGAACAGAGTGCCGTCAATTTTCCTGCCTTCGAACTTTATTACAACATTGTCGGAAACAGATGGGTGAGCAGAACCGTCACCTTCTTCTATTACTTTGTATTGCAATCCGCTTGTAGTTTGCATTATGCCAGTGTTCTTGAGGTTTTCCGACATGAAATCCTCGCCAGCCTTTTTTATTCCGCTGTATTTGATGTCCAATATCTGGCGAGAATAGATGTTCATTGCTTCGGTGGCTTCATCTTGCGTGAGCAGGGCAGTATCGTGCTTCATCACATCAATAATGCCGTTGAGCGTAAGTTCTCGGTTGAGTAGGGTGTCCATTTGCTCGTCAAGGTATTGCTGTGCGAGGATTACGCCCATTGCGTAGCTAGCCGAATCCTTGAGGTTTGTGAGTTGGGAAGTCGCTGGTTGGCTCTGTCTTTCGCAAGATGCTGAAAACAGGACTGTTGCAACGACTATTAATGTAAAAAATACTTTACGCATTTTGTTTTTGTTTCGTTTGCAAAATTAATTCAATTATCAATCTTTCGACAAAATGAGTTTGTATTTTTATTAACAATTAAAAAAAAAGCCTACTGTTTGTGCAGCAGGCTTTTACATTGAATTTTGTCACTTTTTTTACTTGGTGAAGTTGCAATTGACCTGATAGTCCATAGCAACAGCTTTGCCACCCTTCATGGCAGGTGTCCAGCCTTTCATTTTGCTTACGACCTTTACTGCTTCTGCGTCAAGATTTGGTTCGAGGCTCTTTACAACCTTCACATTTGATACTGTGCCATCGGTGCCAACGGTGAATTTTACTGTAACATCGCCTTCCTTGCCACTCTTAATTGCTGCCATAGGGTAGTCGATATTTTTGTGTATGAATGTATTGACTCCGTTTATTCCGCCCGGATACATTGCGCACTTGTCAAATCCGCTAGCTACGGTCGATTTTACTTCCATTAATTCTTTCTTGTCCTGTGCAAAGCCTGCGAAAGTGATGCAAGCCATAAGAATTGCGAAAATGTACTTCTTCATAATTTTAAAATTTATCGGTTAAAATAAAACTATTCGTATTTTTTGCCAGATTCAGTTGTAGTGGTATTTAGGCTTGGGTATTTGTCCAAGCGTTTGCTCTTCCAGCGGAAACCAATGGTTGCCATTGCGTATATGTCTTTTTTCCAAGAACCTGTATCGTATGAGTTGTAACCAATTTCTGGCTTTATGTACAATAGGAATCTAGGATGTCCTACTTCAAGGCAAATTCCTACAGCACCGAAGAACGGGGTCTTTGTGTTGGCTGTTCCGTCGTCTTTTGCTGCAGATTTTCCAACATCAAATGAACCGACTTTAAGTCCTGCTGTAAAGTTTATAGGACTGCGCTTGAATAAAGTCCATTCGTATGTAAAGTAAACTTTGTTGAGATTACAGTTCGATTTGCCCCAAGTGCCAATAACAGTTCCTAAATTCTCCAATGTGAGCATCAGTTCCTTGTCGCCACCAATACCAAGACGGTGATGCTTGAATTGTACCATGACTTCAAATTCAAGACCTATCATTGCTCCAGTACCGACAATGTTCGACGAAACTGTTGCACCTGCGTTTATACCGCCGCCAATGATGAAATGGTCAAGGGTAAAGTCGGATGTTTTTGCTGTAATAGTTGTGTCTGTTGTCGGGGCATCCGTTGTAGAACGGTAGCTTGTTGAACTCGAAGACGAATTCGTGCTAGTTGTTCCTGTTTGACTTGTGCTAGGTTCTCCCTTTGTAGCCGTAGAACCATTATTGTCCCCATTTGAATTTGACGAAGAACTTTTTGCTGTCGATGTTGTCGTCGTTGTACCATTGCTGCCCGAATTTGATGCAGCTTTCTTGGTTACTGTTGTCTGTGCAAAGATGATTCCTACCGAAAATAGTACAATGCAAATTACAGATAATAACTTTCTCATATTTCTTTATATAGACTCCTAATTACAATTAACTTATATTTACTTTGCAATTTAATGCACGGAGTCTGTTTATGCATAAAATTGCGAAAGCGAAAAGGCACATTACAATTATGATGCCATAATTTTTTGCAAAGGTAATAGTATTTTTTGAATTTAATGCAAATCACTTGTTATTCAATGAGTTTTTGTACATAAAAAAAGCCGAATTTCTTCGGCTTATTTCTATTTTATTTCCAAAAGTTCCACATCGAAAATCAGAGCTGAGTAAGGTTTGATGTCCTGACCAGCTCCGCGTTCGCCATATCCTAGTTGATAGGGGATATATAGTTTGTATTTCGAACCTACGCTCATAAGTTGCAAGCCTTCAGTCCAGCCTGCAATTACACGGTTGAGAGGAAATTCTGCCGGTTCTCCACGGTCGTAAGAACTGTCGAATACATTGCCGTCAATGGTCGTCCCTCTGTAGTGAACCCTTACAACATCGGTAGCGGCAGGTTTCTTTCCTTTGCCTTCGGTGATTACTTCGTATTGCAATCCACTTTCGGTGGTCTTAACTTCTGGACGCTTGGCGTTTTCGGCGAGGAAGTTTTCTCCTTCAGCCTTTATGCTTTCGTATTGCTTGGCTTGTTCTTTCTGCTGTTCTTCCTGCTTTTTTGCGAAGAATTTATTTATAATTTCTTCTTCCTGTTCCTTTGTCAATATTTCTTTGCCGTTCATTTTGTCGGCAAAACCATTCATCATGATGGTAGAATCGGTGCTATTGTTGAGCTGATTGCCAAGATAAATGTCGTATAGGCTTATTCCAACTGCATAGCTGAGTGAGTCTTCGAAGGTTTTCAGTTCTACTTTTGCACTTTCCTTGTTGCACGAAACCATTGCCAAAGATGCAACGGTAGCAAACAATATTACGCTTATCTTTTTCATCTTATACCTATTAAATGTTATTTCTTAATTTCAAGTAGTTCGACTTCGAAAATCAATGTTTCGAATGGCTTTATGTCTTGACCTGCACCGCGTTCGCCGTAAGCGAGGTTGTAGGGGATATAGAATTTGTACTTCGAGCCTACGCTCATGAGTTGCAGACCTTCGGTCCATCCGGAGATTACACGGTTAAGTGGAAATTCTGCAGGTGTGCCACGGTCGTATGAGCTGTCGAAAACCTTACCTGCTATGGTTGTCCCTTTGTAGTGAACCTTTACCGTGTTGGTGGCAATTGGCTTTTCGCCAGAGCCTTCGGTGATGACTTCGTATTGCAATCCGCTTTCGGTGGTCTTAACTTCTTTGCGCTTTGCATTTTCGGCGAGGAACTTTTCACCTTCTTCAATCTTTTCCTTGTTTTCTTCCTTTTGCTTCTTGGTGAAGAAAGCTTCGAGGGTTGTTTCGTACTGGTTGTGATCCAATGCCGATTTTCCGTTGATTTCATCTTCGAGACCTTGCTTTACAAGTTCGAGGTTGATGTTTGTAAGGTTTCCCTGAGAGAGAGCCTGTCCGAACTGCATTCCGATTGCGTATGCTGCGGAATCTTCCAATGTTTTCAATTCAATTTTCACTTTCTTTTGAGATTTGCATGGCATTGCTACTGCGAGCACGAGAGCCATAGTTAATAATAATGATAATTTACGCATAGTTTACAAAATTTAAGATTGCAAAGAAACAAAATTTTGGCGAGACAGAGAAGGTTGTATGCGATTTTTTTATTGGCTTGACATTTATATATAATAATGTATAGGGAAGCAGTTGCGTAAAGTGCACAATGTGTGGAAATGTTGACATGATGTCATTGTTTTCTTTTATAAATATGACAATTTGACATAAAACAAACGTTTGTTATTGCTTTGTTAAGTCATTGGTAATCATGGAGTATAAATAAAATGTAAAAAAATTATTGCATATTGAAAATAAGGTTGTAGTTTTGCAAAGTCATTTCGTTAGAATTTTCCGTTCTAATTCAATTAGACAATATTAAAATTTTAACAAAATGACGAATAATAAAAATCAAAAAAGGTCTATAGGTTTTGAAGACCGGAAGGCAGAAAAGTATGGTAGTCTCCATGCTTTGGTTGTTTGTGAAATAAAATCAAGTAAAGAAAGATTGCAGAAAGATGTTGACCAAAAACTTGAAGATTATTTTTGTAACCTTCAAGGTGGTACTACATTGGAGAGGCTATGTAATGCATTGTCTGATGAAGTATATTGGTTGACAACAAATGATCTCAATAGGAATTATAGCCCTAATGTTGCGACAAGGCACTATGGCTATTTTATTCATGCGTTACTTATGCATAAATCAGTAAAGGACATAATAGTAACTGACGTTGATGCTTTTAATGAATGTTTCATGGCAACGACACCGTCTTTGTTCCCTGAAGGAAATTCATTGGCTGATTATTTGAAGTTTATGAGTGATGTATATGAACCATATTTTTTTGAAGAAAGTATCATTCCTGTGAAGAAATCGGATGGTAGCTTGCATTTGTTTCAAAAGCCATTGGATTTTTACCATAATTGGTTTAATAGTTCTCGTCCTAAGATATTGCTAACAATTTTAAAGGCTTGTGCATATCATAAATTGAATGTTCAAAAAGAAAAATTTGCTGACGATGAAAATTATAAGTCGTTATTAAAAGTCGTTGAAGATAATAAAGATGATATGAGTGAATCGTTAGAAAATCCAGCAACAGGATATTTGTTGGAAATAATGAAATTGTCAGAATTTAAGTATAAATTGAAATCTGGGAAGATGTTGCCGTATGAGGATTTGTTCGCTCCAATAAGACATATTTCCATAGGACAAAGATTGCCTTATGTAAAGTTAATAGATTGCTTGCCAAAAGGTTGTGATATGAAGCAGATGTACGAGATTATGGTCAAAAGTGAAGGACATTGGCCTTTGTATGTATTGGATAAAAAGAAGTATGAGTCAATGGTCCACTTTGATCATTGGGCTGATTTTGAGGATTTTTGTGATGTTTTTGCTTATAATGCGGTAGATGGAGGTTCGTATAGTTATAATTTAAAACCATTTGTCAAAATAGGAGATATTGTGTTGTGTCCATCTTCAATTCTGTCCAAATACGATTCGGTATATGGTTTTGTTAATGCTTTCAATATCAATGTTACAAATGAGCAGAATGATAAGCAACGTATGCGTTCTCATAAACTGGAGGAGCAACTATATAAAAGATTGCAGAAAGTTAAATGTGAAACAATTCCTTTATATGATGAAAATGACACAAAAGGAGATGTGGATATTTTATCGTTAGGTACTAACGATGTTCTTCTTGTCCAGATAAAGAAACAGAATTTTACTGGTGATTCAATAAAGAGATATGCCGATAGGATACGGTTGGACGAAAAGGCTGCGCAACAATTAAATGATTTTGAGCGTGCGCATCCAGAAATTTGTGGCAATAATAAGTGTGTTACAAAATTGATTGTGTCTTCGTTTGATGATTGTGGGACGGTTATTGATGGTTGCTATAAGGTTAGTTATGTCGAATTGTTTTTTTTGTATGATTTTCTATGTAGGCTGTATAAGCTCGATATGTATGAAAGTTTGTCTCAGTTTATAAAAGTTGTGCTATCCGAAAAACCGATTCGCATTTTTATTGAAAATTTAAAACATAATCCTACATCTTTTTTATGGAAAGAATTAGGTAAGACATTGCCGATTGTTAATCCTCGGTTTTATGATAGGATAATAAGTTCGGGCAAGGATTATTCAGAACAAAAAGAAGATTTGAAGTTTGCATTAGATATTTCTACTGGGAACGAAAGGTTAAAAAACATTAATGCCATAAGAGATTTGCTTGATGAGTATCCTGATGATTATATGTTGTGGGATTTGTTGCGGGCTTACCTTATGTCCATTGAGGACTTTAGTGGAGCAGAGCGATGTATAAAAAAAATACTTGAAATATTACCAGATGAACCCTGCATTATGAGAACATTATACAATCTTTATACACAGTCAAATTGGTATTTCCAAGCAGATGAGCAACTTAAAGCATATATTAAGAAAGCGGCTAAAAAGATTAATGATCGATTTAACGAATTATATTGGTTCCTGGATGGCGAAATTTACATTAAGATGCCTCTTAAAAAGTCTCCATTAATGTAAAAGTTTTAGTAGTTACAAAGGTAAAAAGTAAAGGAACACGAAACAATCAAAGGTCGGATGTACATAATCCATACACAATGGATTATATTCTTGACCACAAGAACACAATCAGGCAGTTGCAGAGAATTGTAGATAGGACACCTGAGCAAGAAGAAAGATTGCGGGAGGTACAGAGAGAATTGTCAAGTGCATTTGTATTGCAATCTAGTAGTAATAATTAAAGCTAGAAAGGAGGTTAAAAATGGCAAAGACCAAACAACCAGCTGGATGGTCAAGCAAGAAGCAGGGGCATAAATCAGGCAAGGGCAGAGACAACAATGTTTAACACAATGTTATTTGTGACAATGTAGAGCCGATGCGCGCATCGGCTCATTTAAAGAACCAAAAAATATTAATTATGCTAGGAGGATATTATAGCAATTACGATGATGACGACTACGATGACGACTACGATGATGACTATTATAGATCTTATCGTGTAGAGGAAAGTCCAAAAGAAGAAGAAAATACAAGTATTAACGATTTAAACGAAGATGAAATGGAAGGTAATTTTAGAAGTTTAGAATCTTGTTGGTTTATTACAATTAATTCGCCTAAAAAGCAATATAAATTAGCTGTAATGAATATTGTGTCAGTTGCGCTGTTAAAAGAAACTATCACAAAAGATGGTTATACGAGAACAGAATATAATGGATTGGAATTTATAACTACCGCAGGAACTTTTGTTTGTAAAGGTATGCAACGAGCAATGGAAGAATATCGATTCCTGTCGGATAATTTTAAAGACTGGGTGTTGTTCAGGACTATTGGTTGCGAATCTATAGAATTCGTTCCTTTGTTCGATATGCATAGGTCAAATCCCGACAACGACAACCATTCCAATCAGCTGAATCCGAACAATGCTGAGTTCCAGCATTCGCGAGGTGAGAAATAGTAATGCAGGAGGGCGATGCCTCGTACATCGCCCTCCGTTTGAACGCAAAGTTGAGTTTGGGTACTCAAAGTGATAAACGGCATAAAAAAGTAATGGGTTGCCTGCGTGGGAATATTTTATTGCTGGTTTTATGCAACTCGTTACTTGTTTGAGTAACAAATGGTTGTAATCGGTAATTTTGCCATGAAAATATAAATAGGTATAAAATGACGAAAAAGGAAGAACATAGGAGGATAGAATACGCATTTTCTGAGATTAGCAATTTGGTGTCGGGCAGCGATGCTGTGCGAGTGAAGCGCATACAAGTCGACCTGAATATTTCTGGTTGCGACTATTCCTTATGTTTCAACGATACGCAAAGCCATCTTGTGCCTATTAAGATTAAAGGAGAAGATGAGTTCGAGGTTGAACTGCGCAACATCGTGGCAATAGTTCCGCTTCGCGACAAGGAATATTCGAATGCTAGGCGAGGAGGTAACAAGCGGATTCTATTCGCAAATCGCAAGTCGGGCATCCTTGTAGATTTCAGGTTAAAAACAGACATTGCTGGCAAGATGAAATTAACGAATGACGAACTGGTTGAGGTATGCAACGGTTATTTCGTAAATCGCACCCTTTTGAAGTGCTATGACGAAAAGTCCGCCAAAATTCCAATAACATGTATAGATGCTACCGGAAAGCCATGTAATATGCAGATTCCTGTCAGTCGCCGAAAGTTACCGATGGTAAGAAAACTTATATTGTCGGATAATTAATATGCCATTCGTTGCTTGAGGCGAGCAAGTTGTTACTGTGTTGGTGGTTAGTGCGTTGTGTGATGTATTTTTGTGGAATAAAATTAGGTTTAATTCAAAAGTTATATTGAGATGAAAAATTCAGTTAAAATTTTGGCAGTCATTGTTTTGGCTGCATTGGTTTTCAGTGGTTGTAAAAAGGAAGGTACAATAGTCGTAAAGAACAATACACGTTCGACATACGAAGTTGAGGTTTCGGACGATTTGAATTTTTTGGCACACTGGAATATTGCTCCAAATGGTTCGGAAGCAATGCCAAGCATAGATTATGATTGTAACTTTGGGTTTGTTGCTACGCAGAAGGATGGATATTTTGAGCATCCGCAAGTTGTGAGAGATGTTAAGTATTTGCCAAAGAAGGGTTCCATCTCGTTTAAGATAGAAAGTCGTCCTGCGTATATAAAATATGTGAACATTACGAGTGATACATATCAGGTTGACATTACTTGTCCGGCAAACAGCACCATCAAGCAGATAAACTTGCCTGGCAGAACCCTGGATTCGTTGGAAGTTGAAGCAGGATATTCATATAATTTGAAGTTCACGCAGCTTGACGGTTATGTGCTTTATCCATCGACAAGGGAACATACAGTTAATGCCGATTGCGGATATATATACACTTACGAGACGCCAAACTTGGTAAAAGGTGGAAATGCAGGTGAAATAGAAGAGTATGAATATTAAAAATACATTAACCATAAATTATAAGTATAATGAAAAATAAATTATATATCGTTGTTAATTGTCTGTTTGCCATCGCATTGGTATGGTTTGCTGGTTGTACTAAGGATGTAGAGGCAGATTTTGATTGCCCTGCAAGTGTAGTGGCAGGAGAGACTTTCTTTGTTTCAAATTATTCGTTTAATGCGTATTACTATATTTGGGAGTTCGGTGACAAGTCATATGTGTCGTCGACTGCTAACTATGACGATGCTCTTGCTGCTGTAAATGGTGCTTCTTTCGATTCCGCATTGGACGGTTTCTGGGGAGGTTCAAAGGAAGATTATGACTATTATATAGGGCAAGATCCTGACCCTGTTTATTTTAAATATGCTGGGGAAAAGAAAATAATACTTCACGCATATTCGAAGAATGGAAAGAAGAGTTGTCATAAGACCAAGTATATTAAGGTGATAAATCCTTCTTCATATACGATAACTTCTCTTGAACTGCAGAAAATAAATATGTCATCGTGGGATACTGGCATTCTAAGTGGCGAAGACCCGGATATTTATTTCAATATTGTAGATATGAATGGTTCGGTATTGTACACAAGCACAACAAAATCGAATGTTGGCGAGCATTCTTTGCCTATCTCATGGAATTTTTCCCAGACATTGGACTATAGTTCAAATTACTATATAAAGTTTTATGACAAAGACGATGGTGTCGATTCCGACGATAATATGGCAAATTGTGTGTTTGAAAGTTCTTATTTGACACCAGGCAGTGATTCTTTTACATGGACTGCTGCATATGAATCCATAAAGTTCACTGTTGGATTGAGTTGGTAAAAGGCGTTTTATAAATAAAAAGATATGAAGAAATTATTGTTTTTACTATCATGTGCGATAGTTTTGGGATTTACATCATGTAAGCCAATGCAATACGGCGGTTCAAATGCGTACTATGGGCAGGTAAATCAGACTCAAGTTGTACTTGACAAGGCAAATTTTAAAGTGCTGGGAAGTTTTACTGGTAAATCGATTGCTAATGCAGTTTCATTAACTGTAAAGGATAAGGATGGACTTGTTTCTGCTGCCAAGCAGGATTTCTTGAACAATGCAAAGTCAGTAGGCATAACAATGAATGGTAGTCACGCAATTATTAACACTTGTGTTGATTATCTGAGCAATGGCAAGAAAACAGTTGTAACATTTTCAGGTGAAATAATTGAATTTACAAAGTAATGGAGGATTATATTATGGCACAGAAGACGAACAAGGGAGGTAAGCCTATTCCCAATGGACCATCGACAACTGGTAATAAGTCGGGGTCGGGACGAGGAAATCTGCCTCAAAAACCGAAAAAGTAGGTTTGGTAAAAGATGATATAAAACAGGCTGCTACGGTGGTCTGTTTTTTTGTTGGCTTTTCTTCGAATTTTATATTCCGAATATTTTATGTAATTTTGCGAAAATTTTTTCAGAATGGAATATTTAGGTTTAAGCGAACAGGAAATCCTTCGTCGTGAGGCGTTGAAGGAATTGATAAATTTAGGTATAAATCCATATCCGGCACCCGAATTCAAGGTGACGACAAATACTAAGGATATTCTCGAAAGGTTCAGCGATGACAACCTGCCAGAAGATTTGAAGGATATTTCGATTGCAGGTCGTATGATGAGCCGCAGAATCATGGGTAATGCATCTTTCGCCGAACTTCAGGATGAAAAAGGCCGCATTCAGCTCTATTTCCGCCGCGATGACATTTGCGAAGGCGAGGACAAGACCATGTACAATCAAGTTTTTAAGAAACTTCTTGATATTGGCGATATTATCGGTGTTAAAGGTTTTGCTTTCCGTACACAGATGGGCGAAATATCCGTTCATGTAAAGGAATTTACGGTTCTTAGCAAGTCGTTGCACCCACTGCCAATAGTAAAGGAAAAGGATGGCAAGATTTACGATGCTTTCAGCGACCCTGAACAGCGTTATCGTAATCGTTCGATGGACTTGATTGTAAATCCGCAGGTTAAGGAGGCTTTCATCAAGCGTACTATGCTTACCAATTCGATGCGTCAGTTCCTTAATGCAAAGGGCTACCTTGAGGTTGAAACACCGATTTTGCAGCCTATGTACGGCGGTGCTGCTGCTCGTCCGTTCAAGACTCACCACAATACCCTCGACCAGACTTTGTATCTTCGTATTGCCGATGAACTTTACTTGAAGCGTCTTATCGTTGGTGGTTTCGACGGTGTTTACGAGTTTGCAAAGGACTTCCGCAACGAAGGTATGGACCGTTTCCACAATCCTGAATTTACCCAGATGGAACTATATGTTGCATACAAGGACTACAACTGGATGATGGACTTGGTGGAGGAAATGGTTGAGAAGATAGCAATCGACACCAACGGAAGCACAAAGGTTCAGGTTGGCGAAAATATAATTGACTTCAAGCGCCCGTGGAAGCGCTACACAATGTTCGAGGCTATTGAGCATTTCAGCGGAATTGACATTTCGAAGATGGACGAGGCTGAACTTCGCGAAGTAGCAAAGAAAGTGGGAGTGGAGGTTGATGATAGCATGGGCAAGGGTAAGCTCATTGATGAAATCTTTGGCGAATGCTGTGAGTCAAAGCTCATTCAGCCGACATTCATTACCGATTATCCGATTGAAATGTCACCTTTGGCAAAGAAGCACCGTTCGAAAGAAGGTCTTGTCGAGCGTTTCGAGGCTGTATGCAACGGAAAGGAAATCTGCAACGCTTATTCGGAACTTAACGACCCGGTTGACCAGCGCTACCGTTTCGAGCAGCAACTGTTGCTTGCAAAGCGTGGCGATGAGGAAGCCATGATGCTGGATGAGGATTTCCTAACCGCAATGGAAATAGGTATGCCTCCTACGGCTGGTTTGGGAATTGGTATTGACCGTCTGTCGATGATTATGACCAATTCGGTTTCAATCCAGGATGTTCTTTTCTTCCCGCAGATGCGTCCAGAAAAGAAAGCCGACACCTTTAATCTTGAAGATTATACCGCATTGGGAATCAGCGAGGAATGGGCAAAGGTAATTTACAAGTGCGGTATCACTACTGTAAAGCAACTCAAGGAAATGACTCCGCAGAAGTTGCATCCGACATTGTGCGGAATGAACAAGAAGCACAAACTTGGTTTGCAGAATCCGACAATTGAGGAAATTACTGGTTGGTTAAGCAAATAGCATTTTTCATAACTACATAGTGTTAATTATGGGCGGAACCGAATGGTTTCGCTCTTTTTTTGTAGGTGTTGTGGATTAGAAAACAATAACCGGATCATCATGCTGAACTTGTTTCAGCATCTGTAATCGGTTTTTATTTATTGCAGTTGATTAGTCGTTTGCAAATTCCTTTATCATCTTCCTGTAGTTCGAGAAGATGGTTGCACGCGAGACGAATCCGACATATTTGCCCTTGTCGATTACGACTATGTTGTAGTTGTTGGAGTTCTCGAACAGTTCGGCGGCTTCCTGTACGCTCATGCCGTATTCTATGGTTGTTGTCGGGTAGAACATCAAATCCTTAACCTTGGTAGTTTCGTACATTTCCGTCTTGAAGATCAAATGCTTTATCTGGTCGAGCCATACAAGTCCCTTGAAATTGTTTTCCGAATCGACAACAACATATATAGTTCGCGTAGAGTGTGAAATGACTTTCGTGAGGTCGCCGAGCGTAGCATCTTCGTGGATTGTGAGAAAATTGCGTTCTATGTATTGTTCCAACTTCATCATTGCAAGCATGTTACGGTCGGCATTGTGGGTAAGCAGTTCTCCGCGTTTTGCCAGCAGTATGGTATAAACCGAATTTGGCATTGCAGCGCGGGCAACGAAATATGAGATTGTAGAAACAATCATCAGCGGTACAAAAAGCGAATAACCGCCAGTGAGTTCGGCTATTAGGAATATTGCTGTGAAAGGAGCGTGCATTATGCCGCCAATAAGCCCAGCCATTCCAATTAGTGCATAATTGCCAACGGAAATGTCAAATCCCAAATACTTGCAGATGTGGGCAAAAAGCAGTCCGAGTATTGCACCGAGGAATAGCGATGGTGCGAAAATGCCACCTGCACCACCTGCACCGAAGGTACACCCCGTAGCAAATGCTTTTAGCAGTAGGATTAGCAGTAGTATTAGCGCAATTCCCCAGAATGAGTGTGCAAAAACTGCTGACGAGTAGAATGTGTTGGTGTATATTAAATCAAAATTGCCTTTAAGTGCAGCATTTATGCTTTCAAAGCCTTCTCCATAAAGAGTTGGGAATAGGAAAATCAGCAGACCGAGCGAGATGGAACCAATCAGGAATTTTACCCAGTCGTTCTTTATCTTCTTGAACCATTCGGTTTGTGCGAGGTAAAGTTTTGAGAAATAAAGAGATAGTAATCCGCATAGAATGCCGAACACTACTAGGAATCCAGTGTCGCGAAGCATGAACGGGTCGGTGTGCTCGATTGGGTACACTACATTTTGTCCGAGGAAAAGGTAGGATGTCAGTGTCGCCGAAATTGATGCTGCTAGAAGCGGTAGGAGAGATGCTGTTGACAAGTCGAGCATCATCACTTCCATCGAGAAGATTATTCCTGCGATTGGCGCCTTGAATATAGATGCGATTGCTCCTGCCGATGCGCATGCAATCAGCAGGATTACCTGCTTGTATTTCAGGTGGAAAAGTTGTCCCATGTTGCTACCGATAGCGGCACCAGTAGCTACAATAGGACCTTCCAGTCCGACTGATCCGCCAAAACCAACAGTGAGCGAACTGCCTATGATACGCGAAAACATGTTGTGCTTCGGGATTTTGCCTTCGTTTTGCGACATATTATATAATACCATAGGTATGCCGTGCCCGAGTTTTTTCTTGATGAAAATCTTCACGAAGGCAAGAGTGAGCAGTATGCCTATCGCTGGGAATATGAAGAACATATAATGTACATTGTAGGTGTCGATTATGGTTATAACTAACTCGCGGACAAGGTGTACCGAATTTTTCATTACAACGGCAGCCAAGCCGACAGCAATACCCACAATGAAGGCAAGTATCGTCATGAAAGTACGGTCCGACATGTTTCGCACACGCCAGAACATAAATTTACGATACCGTTCTTTAAAGTTAATCTTCATTTATCGTTGAAAATCGGTTGCGAATATGGGATTTTTTTTTCAAAACCAACGGAAAAAACTGAAAAAACTTTGACTTTTCTTTTGTGAAGGGAGATTGTCTTGTTTGACCGCGCAAAATAACTCGCAACGCTTCTATTAGTTCTCCTTTTCGGAAAGAAAAAAATGTCATTTTGTCATTTGATTTTGCTAAAAATGGACAAAATGTATATACAACTGACTGATTGTCAGTAGTAATGTGTGAATTTTGGCATTGGTCTACGGTTTGCTATATCCACTCACGAACCTGCAAAAGTGGCAGGTAGGAAAGAAATAAAAGAACTAAATTATAGGAGGTTTTAATTATGTTACCAACAGTTAGAAATTCAAGAAGAAACCAGAATGTATGGCTTCCGTCAATTTTCGACGACTTCTTCACAGATGATTTTATGGGCGTTCCTGTCAGCAGGCAGTTCGCAACACCTGCGGTAAACATCAAGGAAACCGAAAAGAACTATGACATCCAGATTGCCGCACCGGGTATGACAAAGGATGACTTTAAGTTGAGTATCAACGAGAACAACGAACTCGTAATTTCATTGGAGAAGAATGACAAGAAAGAGGAGAAAAACGACAAGGACGAAAAGCACGGAACTTGGTTGCGTCGCGAATTCTCATACGCATCATATTCACAGAGTTTTGTAATCCCTGAAGATGTGGAAATTGAAAAGATCGGCGCAAAAATGGAGCACGGTGTGCTGAACATCGACTTGCCAAAGAAGGAAGTTGTTGAAAAGGCTCCAGCAACTCGACAGATTACAATTCAATAGTTGTATTCAGTTTTATATTCTTAACGGCGATTGCCTCGGCAGTCGCCGTTTTTTTTGATTAGACGCGCGAATCTCGTTAACACTCCATTAAACAATAATAAAGTTAAGTTAATCATTGAATTTGGAAAAATATCTTTTGGAAAAATGCGTTAAATTTGCTGTTGATTGAAAATTGAAAGGACTGAATATGAAAACGAAAACTTGGTTAGTCGGGCTTTTGTCGGGAATAATAGGCGGAGGAATTGTTCTTGTTGGAACTCTTTTCTTTACATCAAATAAGGTTGTTGAAAATAATGATAGCCAGCTGACATACAATGCAAACAAATCTGCAGATGTTGAGGTTACAAAAGTCGGACTTGGCAGTTTTCATGTGCTTGGTAGTACTGATTTTTGTGATGCCGCTGAAAAATGTATGCCTGCTGTCGTCCATATAAAAACCAGCTACAATCAGCCGACATATACGCTGTACGATTTTATTTTTGGTACTCAGTCGGCAATGCAGGTGTCGTCATCGGGTTCGGGCGTGATTGTTTCGTCTGATGGTTATATTGTTACAAATAACCATGTGATTGAAAATGCTGAGGTTATCGAAATTGTGATGAACAACAAGAAATCATATACAGGCAAGATTATCGGTCGTGATGCGACTACTGACCTTGCATTGCTGAAAATAGAAGCATCAGACTTGCCATATTTGACATACGGCAATAGCGATGACCTGCGCATAGGTGAGTGGGTGCTTGCAATTGGCAACCCATTCAACCTGACATCTACTGTGACTGCAGGAATTGTAAGTGCAAAGGCACGCAACATAGATGCAAATTCTGGAAATCAGGTCATTGAATCTTACATTCAGACCGATGCGGCGGTAAATCCCGGAAGCAGTGGCGGTGCATTGGTAAACGCAAAGGGTGAACTTGTTGGTATAAATTCGGCAATTGCCTCGCAGACAGGCTCATACGTTGGATATTCGTTTGCTATTCCTGTGAATATGGTTCGCAAGATTGTCGCCGACTTGGTTGAATTTGGAAGCGTTCAGCGTGCCTACATGGGCATTGAGATGATTGACCTTGATGCGCAGGTTGCCAAGAAGTTGAATGTCGATGATGTTTCGGGCGTGTATGTGTCGAAACTTGTGAGCGGTGGTGCTGCCGAAAAGGCTGGAATTAGGACTGGGGATATAATCCTTGGCATAAACGAAACTAAGATAAATTCGGCAACAGAACTGCTTGAGGCGGTAAGTTTGTATCGTCCGGGCGCAAATGTGACGCTTGATGTGAAGTCTGGTGATTCCACTCGTAAAGTTGATCTTACATTACAGAACCGTTATGGCAGTGAGAAACTGTTGAAATCATCGGATAGGATGGAGGCGCTTGGCGCTCGGCTCGAACCTGTGAATGACCAGTTGAAATCGCGTTTGCGCATAAGAAACGGATTGCAGGTTACCGATTTGGCAGCAGGAAAACTTGCAGCAAGTGGCATTCAGAACGGTTTTATAATTGTCCGTGCCAACAACAAGAATATCAATTCGGTACAAGACCTTGAAAACGCTATCAAATCATCTGGCAACGCGATTTTCCTCGAAGGCATTTATCCCAATGGCATGACTGGTTATTATGCGCTTAAGTTAGATTAGTAGGCATGTTATATGCCTTTTATTTGGTTGCGAGATTGGATTTACGTGGTTTCTCTAGCTTTCATCTTGCTTTTTGCATTCTCCAATATAAAGTGTAATCTGTTAAACACATTTGCTTCGGATGTGCCAGCGTCGAAGTCGAGGAATAGAAGGTTCATGTCGGGATAAATTTGCTTGATTTTCTTTTCCATACCCTTGGAAATGATATGGTTGGCAATGCATCCGAATGGTTGCAAACTTACCACGCTGCTGATTCCGTTCTTTGCGTAGTTGGCGATTTCGGCAGGAAGTAACCAGCCCTCGCCGAAGTTAGTGGCAGGGTTTACTATCTTTGTGGCATCATCAAAGGCTTCAAACAGGTTGTCGAACGGACGGTAGCTCGGGAATCCTGCGCAAATCTTGTCGTACTTGCGGGCAAATCTTGCAATAAGGTTGTAAACAGCTGTGCTTACGAATGTTGGCGTCTTGCTTGGTTTGATGTGGTACTTGCGGTTTACTGCATTGTTTACTAGTCCGTTGATGAAGAAATTGTATATCGATGGTACGGCAACTTCAAAGCCCTGTTCGTTGAGCCAATCAACAACATATTTGTTGCTGAATGCGTTGTATTTCAAGTAAATCTCGCCAACGATACCAATAGTCGGGTAGGTGCCGTCGTTTATGTTCTCGCGGAATTCGGCAACGGCTTTCTTCAAAAGTCCCTGAAGTTTTTCTCCCTTCTTATTTTCGATATACGGGAAACTCATTTCGGTGTATTTGTCCCTGATTTTCCGAGCGATACCTTTAGCTTTTTCCCTGATGACAGCACCTTGGTACAATTTGGAAAGACAGTCGGCATAGAGCATGGTGTTGAGCAAGAGTCCGATGTTCTTCGAAACATGTAGGTCGAATCCCGGTTGGTAGTTTATCTTGCTGCTGCCTGTTGCCACCGAAACGACTGGAATGTCTTGGAATCCAGCGGTTACCATTGCGTTCTTTATTAGCGACAGGTAGTTGCTTGCTCGGCATTGTCCGCCAGTTTGCGTGATGGCTACGGCGATGTCGTCGGGTTTGTATTTTCCGCTTTCAAGAGCTATCATTATTGTGCCGATGACGATTGTGGCGGGGTAGCAGATGTCGTTGTTGGCGTATTTAAGACCGTATTCGTTCGATTCTGGCGTTCCTTTGGGCAAGTTGAGTAGATTGTAGCCCTTTGCTTTGAAAAAGGCAGGAATGAACTCAGAATAGCCTTCTGCGAAGTACGGACCTATTATTAACCTGCGTTTGTCCTCTTCCATGAAAGGCTTGGTGGTCACGAACTTGCTTTCCTTGCGGTGTCCGTTGTTCAGCTTCAGGCTTTCGACGAGCGAACGGATACGCAGACGAAGCGACCCGATGTTGTTTACATCGTCAATCTTTAAAATGGTGAGGTTCTTGCCCTTACGATTCAAGATGCTTCCCATTTCATCAAGTATAAAGGCATCGGGACCGCAGCCGAACGATGTAAGTTCGATGAACTGAACATTGTCGGGGGCGTTGGCAACATAGTGCGCGGCCTTGAAGATTCGTGTCGGGAAACTCCACTGCGTTAGTGAGTGCAGTTCATCGAATATGTTTTCATTGTCCAGATATGAGACGTTCTCGGTAACGACATCTATTCCCATTTCGGCAACTGCTTGTGACACTTTGTGTTGAATAAGCGGGTCAATGTGGTAGGGACGGCCGGCAAGAACGATTACGGTGCGGTTTTCGCGGTTGGCGTTTTCAATCACTTCGGCAGTGCGTTCGGTAAGGCGCGCACGGAATGTCTGCTGTGCAGCAATGGCATTTTCTATTGCTTTGCGCCGCATCTTTTTGTCGATGCCAAGTGTCTTCAAATAGGCGTTGCAGGACTTCCAAAGCAACTCATCATCGCTAAATGTAATTATTGGATTGTCAAATCGTATTCCATATTTACTTTCAGTATCGATTGAACTTTTTATGACATCTCCGTAACCGCTGACGATTGGGCAGTTGTAGCTGTTGTTCGACTTCTGGTCGTCTTTGGTTTCGAGTACGATGTATGGGTAGAAAATGAAATCGACTTTCTTGTTGACAAGGTCAAGGACATGTCCGTTCATGAGTTTTGCAGGAAAGCAGATGTTGTCGGACATAATCGACTTAACACCAGGCTCGTAGAGTTTGTTTGTTGAATCTCCAGATAATACGACTTCGTAGCCCAAAGTGTCGAACATTGCTTGCCAGAACTGGAAATTTTCGTACATGCCCAATGCGCGTGGCAATCCGACTTTCTTGCCGTTCTTGGTGGTCGAATAGCTGTGCTGTTCAAATAGCATGTCGTCCTTTTCTGCATGCAGGTTTATGCCCTTAGCGGTGCTTTCAGATCTGTTGGAGAAGACTTTTTCACAGTTGTTGCCTGCATAGAACGAATTGCCGTTCTCGAATTTGAAAACATTCACAGTGCATTGGTTTTCACAGCCTTTGCAATTAACAATGGATGACTTGTAGTCGTTGAACTTTATCAGTTCCGAAATGCTTGTCTCTGAATTGCAATCGGTTGATTTTCCGTAAATTGCTGCACCAAATGCACCCATGAGTTCGGGTATGTCGGAAAAATAGACATTTTTGCCTGTGAGCACTTCCAATGCCTTTACAATGGAAAGGTTCTTCATTGTTCCGCCCTGAACTACAATGTTGTCACCGAGTTCGTTCAAGTTCTTTAGTTTCAGCACTTTGAATAGACAATTCTTGATGACGGAGTAGGAGAATCCTGCTGCAATGTTCTCTATGGATGTGCCTTCGCGAAGCGACTGCTTTACCTTTGAGTTCATAAAGACGGTGCAACGCGTTCCGAGGTCGTAAGGATTGTCGGCTGAGCATGCCATGCGGGCGAATTCTGCAACCGGATAGTTGAGCATATTGGCGTAAGTCTCTATAAACGAGCCGCATCCCGATGAACACGCCTCGTTGATTTCTATGCGCTTAATGCTGCCATTGTCGATGAAGATGGCTTTCATGTCTTGTCCGCCTATATCAAGCACAAACGAAACCTCTGGACAAACCTCTCTTGCTGCAATGTAATGTGCCATGGTTTCGACAATTCCATTGTTTAAGTTAAATGCTTTCTTTAAGAGGTTTTCGCCATAACCTGTCGCTGTACTGCTGACAATGCGTATGTTAATATTCTTCTCTTTTTCAAATTGTTGCAGTGCTTCCATGTTTTCTACAAATGTGCGGAAGCTGTTGCCGTTGTTGCGACGGTAATCCTTGTAAACAATGTTGAGATTGTCGTCAATAAGCACGACTTTGGTCGTTGTGGAGCCTGAGTCAACGCCTAGATGACATCTGATTTCCGAGCCTTCGGTTGGCACTATGCTTTTTAACGAGAACTTCTGTCTTCCAGTCTTCCAATTCTGGAATTCTTCATTCGAGTTGAATAATTTTTGCAAAACATTACCTTTTGATTTTGAATTAGAATCATGTTCTTTATTCAATTTTTGGATTAAGTTAGAAATTGATTCTGGCTTCTCGTTTTGCTTCTTTGCAAGAAATGCGCAACCCAAGGCAGGGAACAACTCTGTATTCTCTGGAATTATACAATCTTCATCGTTGATTTTTAGAATTCTACCAAAGCTTTCTTTAAGTTGTGGTATAAACTTGAACGGACCACCGCAGAAAAGTATTGGAGGAACGATGTCGGTTCCGCGAGCAAGCGACGATGTCACCTGCATTGCTACTGATGTCAGCACTGATGCGGCAATGTCCTGCTTGCTGGTGTTGCGACTTATGAGGTTTTGTATGTCGGTCTTTGAGAATACTCCGCAACGAGAAGCAATGGGGTAAATTGTCTTATGGTCGGCGGCTAACTGGTTGAGTTCTATTGGTTCTATGCCGAGTAGTGTGGCTGTCTGGTCGATGAACGCTCCAGTTCCGCCAGCACACGAACCGTTCATGCGGATGTCGGGAGTTTTGCCTGGTTGCAGGAAAATCATTTTGCTGTCCTCTCCGCCAATGTCAACGAAAGTGCGCACCTGCGGATATTTTTCCTTAATCCATTCGGTGGAGGCGATGACTTCCTGTACGAATTTTGCGCCAGCTTTTTCTGCGTAACCCATTCCTACAGAGCCTGTTATTATTGTGCTTGCTTCAATGTCGCCAAGTTTCTCGACAACTTTTGTGAGTGTTTCCGACAGAGTATCGACCACATTGGCGTTGTGGCGCCTGTATTCCGAAAACAGAATGTTGTCGTCGTTGTCGAGGACTATTGTTTTGACTGTCGTTGAACCGATGTCGATACCAAGTCTATGTGATTGATTTTTCATGCTTTACTTCTTTTCTGGCCTTAAACTGCACATTATTGTTTCTACCGCTTCGTGCTTGCGCAATCTGAGTAGTTCGGTTATCTCTTCGTTGTCGAAGTTGAACTGGCTCTCGAGTACTGGTAACAGTATGAAAATGATGATGTTCATCGACACAATGTTGATTAGCAGGTCGAGCGTTGAAATGGGGCGGATGTTGCCTTTTTTGATTTCTTCCTGCAGTTCGCGGTCGAAGTTTCTGTAGATGTCTAGGTTGTTGTTGTATATGTTTTTGACAAGGTTGTTTCTGCGTTTCTCGTTCAGAATCAACTCGTTGATTATCATGAACGGAATCTGTCGGTTTTCAATCAGCAGGTCGAAGTGGGCTTCCATCTTCTTGCGGAGCCTTGTCGTGAACGGCTCGTCGCTATCATCGAAAGTGGTGAAGATGTATAGGAATTTAGTGAATTTCGCTTGAAATATCTGTTGGAAAAGGTTCTCCTTAGTGCGGAAATAGTAGTGTACAAGTGCTTGATTACAACCAGCTTTCTTGGCTATGTCGGTAGTGCTTACCAGCGAAAAACCTTTTTCGAGGAACAATTCTTCCGCGCATTGCAGAATCTGCTGTTCCATGTTCGCTCCTTGAGCATGTCGAAGTGGCGATGTTGTTTCCTTATTAGTCATGTTTCAAAATTTGCCGCAAAACTAATAAATTTATTTAATAGACTTATTAAATAGGGTGATTATTTTATGAAAAGGTATATCAATATCCATAAAACAAAAAAAGGCCTCAAATGAGACCTTTTCCTATTTGACTTAGTTAATCTGCATTATTTCAACAACTTCATGAATTCGTCAATTGAAATTTCGTTGTCTTCTAGCTTTACGAGTTCAGCGAGGAAGTCAACAACCTTGTCTTCTAGTTCGTGTTCGTAAATGCGTCGAACTTCGTCTTCCTTCTGGAGAAGTTCCTTTGCATACTTGTCGGCATATTCGTCAGGAATATATGACATTCCGTACTGAGCAAACTGCATGAGAACCATGTCCTTTGCTGCCTTTTCGAGTTCTTCCTTCTCAACCTTGATGTCGTTGTCCTTAGCAACCTTGGTCTTTATGAGAGTCCAACGGAGGTCGTCGAGGAATTTCGGGAATTCGTTGTTGATTTCTTCTTCTGTGAGTTTTTCGTTTGTAACTTTTACCCAACGTTTCAAGAATTCTTCCGGAAGTTTGAGGTCAAGTTTTTTGGTGAGCTTTTCCTTGATGTCGAGCATCATCTTGTACTTGCTTTCACGCTTGAACGATGCAGAAATGTCCTCAGCTATGCGAGTTCTGAATTCTTCTTCGTTCTTTATTGTGTCCTTGCCGAAGCACTTGTCAAACAAATCTTGGTTGATTTCAGCCTGCTTGTATTCCTTAACGGTCTTTACAACTAGGCGGAAGTTTGGTGACATATTGGCAACTTCTTCCTTTTTGATTTTCAGCATTACAGCAATCTTGCCTTCTTCCTCAAATGCCTTCTTTATGTCGAAGTCTATGATAGTGTCAACGGTTGAACCGATGAACTGCTTCTTTATTTTTTCGTCTTTAATGAATTCGATTGCAAGGTTTGCTTCATCGTTCTTTATGCCACCTTCGATTTCAGAGCCATCTTCGGCAATCTGTGTAAGGCTACCTGTTATAAGTGCCTTTTCGGTTGCTTTCTTGACATCCTCGTACTTGCCGTACTGGCTTCTGTATTCTTCGATGTATTTTTCGATGTCTTTTTCCTCTGCCTTGATAATGTACTTGTTAAGCTTGTCTCTCTTCGAGAGCTTGATTTCAAATTCGGGAGCTAGACCTAGGTCGAATGCAAATTCAAACTTTTCGTCCTTTGCGAGGTCTATTGTCTTTGTGCCTTCGTTTGGCAATGGTTCGCCGAGAATGTTAAGCTTTTCGTTTTCAATGTAATCGCTGAGAGCTTTTCCTACTGACTTGTTAAGTTCGTCGGCCAAAACAGCCTGACCGTACATTTTCCTTATTAGTCCCATAGGTGCGTTGCCTTTTCTGAAACCCTTGATTTCCGCTTTCTGACGGTAAGTTTTCAAGGTCTTTTCTACATTTTCTGCAATGTCTTCCTTACTTATGCTAATGTTCAAAGTAAGGTTTAAATCGTCAATTTGGTTTTTTACAACTTCCATTAGGTCGTTTTTTTGAAAATAGTTACTAAAATTTATAAGTTCAAAAATCTAAAAAACCGCACTATCAATAGAAAAATGCGGCCTTGTACGGATGAAGGGACTCGAACCCCCACGCCTTTCGGCACTAGATCCTAAGTCTAGCGCGGCTACCAATTACGCCACATCCGCGAATTGCGGCGCAAAGATACAATTTTTTTTTTCGTTACGGAAATTATTCTTTACGATTTTTTTATTTGTATGGTTCTGATTTGTTTATCGTCTTGTGTAATAGTGACTTTTGTAATGCCATCAGGCAAAATGCTGTCGATTTTTTCCGACCATTCCATAAAGATGTAGGCACCGCTTTCGAGGTATTCGCCGAAGCCGAGGTCATAGACTTCGCGAAGGTCGTCGATGCGGTAGAAGTCGAAATGGAAAATCTGTCCGTATTTGTTTGAGTAGTATTCGTTTACGATGGCAAAGGTGGGACTTGTGATTTCGTCCTCGACTTCCATTTCGCGACAGAGTTCCTTAAGAAAGGTTGTTTTCCCTACGCCCATTTCACCGTAGAAGGCAAAAATCTTCGTGTCGCCTGCATATTCAAGGAATTTTTTTGCTGCGCTGCGAAGTTCGCTGAGGTCGTTTACAATGATTTCACACATTTTTTTTATTTGTTTATGAATGCAAGTGCCTTTGCTGTAATGGTTTCGGCATCGAGACCAAACTTTTTGAGCAGTTCGCTTGGCTTTCCTGATTCACCAAAGCAGTCGGGCATTCCTATGATTTTCATTGGCGTTGGACGATGTTCGCCAAGCACTTCGGCAACTGCTCCGCCTAGTCCGCCGGTAATCTGGTGCTCTTCGATGGTGATGATTCTGCCAGTTTCGTTGGCAATGTCAACTATCGCCAGCTTGTCGATTGGCTTCAAGGTGTGGATGTTCATTACTGCCGTGGAAATCCCTTGTGCTTCAAGTCGTTCTGCTGTTTCAAGGGCAGTCCAAACCATCGAACCAGTGGCTATTATGCCCAAATCCTTGCCATGTCGTAGCCATTGTGCCTTGCCGATTTCAAACTTGTCGTTCTTGTCGGTGAAGTTGGGAACGGCTTCGCGTCCGTAGCGAATGTAACATGGCGTTTCCAAATTCTTAACGGCAGCGATAGTTGCAAGGTAAGTTTGGTTTTCATCGCAGGGACTAAGTACTGTCATGTTGGGCATCGAACGCATGATGGCAATGTCTTCGAGCGCTTGGTGTGTTGCGCCATCGGGACCGACAGAAATTCCTGCGTGGGCGCCACCGATTATCACATGAAGGTTGTTGTAGCACACCGAAACCCTAATCTGGTCGATGCAACGGAGTGCCGAGAACACCGCGTAGGTAGAAAATGCAGGGATTTTACCCGAAAGAGCAAGTCCTGCGGCTGTTGCGGCTGCATTTTGTTCTGCAATGCCCAGCGAGAAGAACCTTTCGGGGTGGCGTTCCTTGAAAAAATTCATGCCCACCGAGTTGGTGATGTCAAGTCCGAGGCAGACAATCCTTTTGTCGGTGTCGGCGAGGTCGGCCAGTGCTTTTCCGAATCCGTTCTTGGCGTGGGTTATTTCAACTTGCTTCATGGCGTTTTAATTTTCGCGTTCGATAATGTATTCTGTAATTTGCTTTAAATAAGTACAGTAGTCACAGTTCGGCAAAGTGTCGATAAGGACGAAAACTTCTTCTTTGATTTCGTTGGCGCGGTTCAGACTGCCTTCAAGTCCGCCTTTTGCGATTACTGCCTTGCGAATCTGCTCTATGTTTTCGGCTGTGCGTGGACTGTTCCAAAGTTGCAAGAAATCGGCTTGTTCGCGGTGCGACATGTTGTTCCATGCGCAGATGAGCGGCATTGTAACCTTGTTTTCCTTGATGTCGTTTCCGCTTTCCTTGCCGGTTTTGCCGTTGGCGGAATAGTCGAGCATGTCATCCTTTATTTGGAAGATGTAGCCGATTTTTTCACCGATTTTGCCGATTGCGTTGATTTGCTCTGCGTTTGCGCCAGCCGTGTATGCGCCTATTTTCATGCACGATGCTATGAGCGAAACGGTTTTCCTGAAAATGATGTCGAAGTAGCGTTTTTCGTCGGTGCAGAAATCGTCGGTGTCGAGTTGCATGAGTTCGCCTTCGCTCATTGAGCATACTGTTGGCATTAGCATGTCGATGATTGTGTGTTCTCCGTTTGAGGCTGCCATGCCTATTGCTTTTGCCATTAGGTAGTCGCCAGTGAGGACTGCCACCTTGTTGCCTTGCGTGGCGTTGATTGTCGGCTGGTTGCGACGCAGTTCGGCTTCATCGACAACATCATCGTGGATGAGCGTGGCGTTGTGAAGGATTTCGACTATCAGTGCAGCCCTGTCGGTGTGGGTGTTTGCCGTACCGAAAATATTTGCCGACAGATAGACGAGGAGTGGTCTTATGCGTTTGCCTTTTGTAGCGAATGTTTTGTCAATCAGGTATTTGAAATTGCTACTGTCTGAACCGATAGTGTCGGCGAGCAGTTTTTCGTAGCTGTCGAGGTCGATTCCGATTCCCCGCGATATTTCCTGAAAACTAGGCAGCATATTCACCTTTTGTCTATTGTTTAACAAAAAAAGCACTGTCCCCAGTGCTTTTGTGATCCAGACAGGATTCGAACCTGTGGCCTACGGCTTAGAAGGCCGTTGCTCTATCCAGCTGAGCTACTGGACCATCATTTTCGGACTGCAAAAGTACTGCTTTTTGTCGAAGTGGCAAATATTTTTTTGATTTTTTTGTGCGTGGGGATTTTGAAGTATGTGTTGGTGTTATATATAAGTCCATTTTAAACTTTCGTATGTGTTGCACTACAAATGCTTATATTCGGATATGTCGGATTACAACCTTTAGATCATAGCCTAAGCTGTAAATCCGACTTATACATAATTTTGCTCTTGCTTGTTGAATCTGCAATCCAATAAATCTGAAAAATCGTCATTCGTAAATCGTAAATAAATTGTATTTTTGCACCACTTTAAAAATTGTACAATGACAAAGAAATTTTCCGAGTATAAACAGCTCGATCTGTTTGAAGTGAACAATGAAATGAAGGACCTCTGGGCAAAAGAGGATACCTTTCACAAGAGCATAGAAACCCGCGAAGGCTGCAAGCCTTTCATTTTCTTCGAAGGACCGCCATCGGCAAACGGAATGCCTGGCATACACCACGTTATGGCTCGTACAATTAAGGATGTCGTCTGCCGTTACAAAACCTTGACTGGTCACAAGGTTGACCGCAAGGCCGGTTGGGATACCCACGGTCTGCCGGTGGAACTTGGCGTTGAAAAGACTCTCGGCATCACAAAGGAAGACATCGGTAAGAAGATTTCGGTTAGCGACTACAACGACACCTGTCGTCGCGAAGTTATGAAATACACCAGCCACTGGACCGACCTTACCGAGCGCGTCGGCTACTGGGTTGACCTTGAAAATCCGTACATTACCTACGACAACCGCTACATTGAGACTTTGTGGTGGCTTCTCAAGCAACTCTACAACAAGAATTTGCTTTACAAGGGATACACCATTCAGCCGTATTCGCCTGCTGCTGGTACTGGTCTTAGCACCCACGAACTTAACCAGCCGGGTTGCTACCGCGATGTAAAGGACACCACAGTTACCGCTCAGTTCGCAATCTGCGATCCAAAGCCCGAAATGACAGGCTGGGGAAAGCCGTATTTCGTTGCTTGGACAACAACTCCGTGGACTTTGCCGTCAAACACGGCTCTTTGCGTTGGCCGTAAGATTGAATACGTTGCAGTTCGTACCTATAATATGTATAATGGCGAGCCTGTTACCGTCATCATGGCAAAGGAAAGGGTAGGCGCTTACCTGAATCCGCAGGGCGCAGAACTTCCTCTCGAGGAATACAAGCACGGCGACAAGGTTATTCCTTACAGAATCGTTGCCGAATACACTGGCGAAGACCTTCTCGATATGCATTACGAGCAGATTTTCCCGTGGGTAAAGCCTGCCGACGGTGCTTTCCGCGTAATTCCAGGTGACTATGTAACAACAGAGGACGGTACTGGTATTGTCCACATTGCTCCGACATTCGGTGCCGATGATAACAAGGTTGCAAAGGCTGCAGGAATTCCACCTTTAGTAATGATTATCAACAGCAAGGGCGATTTCCGTCCTATGGTTGACCGTACAGGAAAGTTCTTCCTTATGAGCGACCTCGACCCCGAATTCGTCAAGAACAACATAAACAAGGATTTGTATTCCAAGTACGAAGGTTGCTTCGTTAAGAACGCATACGATCCCAAGTACAATCAGGATGGAAAATATGATGCCGAAGCCGCAGCAAAGGACGAGGATTTGAACATTCGTCTCTGTATCGAATTGAAGCAGGACGGCAAGGCTTTCAAGATTGAAAAGCACACTCACAACTATCCGCACTGCTGGCGTACCGACAAGCCGGTTCTTTACTATCCGCTTGATTCATGGTTTATTAAGTCAACCGCTATGCGCGACCGTATGATTGAACTCAACAAGACAATCAACTGGAAACCGCAAAGCACAGGCGAAGGTCGTTTCGGCAAGTGGCTCGAAAACCTTGTTGACTGGAACTTGAGCCGTTCGCGCTACTGGGGCACTCCGTTGCCTATTTGGAGTACCGAAGATGCAAGCGAACGCAAGTGCATCGGCTCCGTTGAGGAACTTTACGCCGAAATGGACAAGTCCATCGCAAAGGGATACATGAAGGATTATCCGTGGAAAGGCTTCGAGGTAGGCAAGAACACCAAGGAAAACTACGAAAAACTCGACTTGCATCGTCCGTATGTTGATGAGATTGTGCTTGTTGCATCGGACGGACGCAAGATGTTCCGCGAACCCGACCTTATTGATGTTTGGTTCGATTCGGGTGCAATGCCTTATGCACAGTGGCATTATCCGTTTGAGAACAAGGACCGCTTCGACAAACTGTTCCCCGCTGACTTCATCGCTGAAGGCGTTGACCAGACTCGTGGCTGGTTCTTTACATTGCACGCAATTGCTACAATGATTTTCGACAGCGTAGCATATAAGAATATCATTTCCAACGGCTTGGTTCTCGATAAGAACGGCAACAAAATGTCGAAGCGACTTGGCAACGCCGTTAATCCTTTTGAAACCATCGACAAGTATGGTGCCGACCCAGTTCGTTGGTACATGATTACCAACGCACAGGCTTGGGATAACCTCAAGTTCGACATTGCAGGAGTTGATGAGGTGAAGCGCAAATTCTTCGGAACATTGTACAACACCTATAATTTCTTCGCAATGTACGCCAATACCGACAACTTTACCTACGCAGAGCCTGATGTTCCGTTTGAAAAGCGTCCCGAACTCGACCGCTGGATTCTCAGTTTGCTCAATTCGTTGGTTAAGGAAGTTGGCGAATCCTACGAATCCTACGAAAATACCAAGGCAGGCCGTCTGATTCAGACTTTCGTGATGGACCACCTGAGCAACTGGTATGTTCGTCTCGGCAGAAAGCGCTACTGGGGCGGAGAGTACGACGAGGACAAGATTTCGGCTTATCAGACACTTTATACCTGCTTGGTGACTATTGCAAAGATTGCTTCGCCGATAGCACCGTTCTATATGGACAAGATGTATCGCGACCTTAACTCGATAACAGGCAAGGAAAACTACGAATCGGTTCATCTTGCTTATTTCCCGAAGGTTGACGAGTCGGTAATCGACAAGAACCTTGAGGAACGCATGGAGATGGCACAGACTATTTCGTCAATGATTCTTGGTTTGCGCCGTAAGGTAAGCATAAAGGTTCGTCAGCCATTGCAGAAGATTATGGTTCCATCTGTTTCGGATGGTTTTGCAGAGCAAATGGCTAAGGTTGAGCAGATTATCAAGACCGAAACCAATATCAAGGAAATTCAGATTTTGGACGATTCATCAGATTTCTTGGTAAAGAAGATCAAGGCGAACTTCAAGGTTTTGGGACCGCGCTACGGCAAGATTATGAAGCAGGTAGCAAATGCAATATCGCAGATGTCGCAGAAGGATATTGCTTCGCTCGAACGTAACGACAATTTTGTTCTGAATGTTGAAGGACAAGAGGTTGCAATAACAACTGCCGATGTTGAAATCAACTCCGAGGACATTCCGGGATGGCTCGTTGCAAACGAAGGCAAATACACTGTTGCTCTCGACATTAACGTTACGCCCGAACTCGTTGAGGAAGGTATTGCCCGTGAATTTGTCAACAGGATACAGAACATCCGCAAGGACAGCAACTTCGACATTACCGACCGCATTCGCGTTAAGATTCAGTCTGCTGCAGAACTCGACACTGCAATCGAACATTACCGCAACTACATTTGCGGTCAGACGCTTGCAAACTCGATAGAGATTGTTGACAAGGTGGATGGAGGAACCGAAATCGAGGTTAACGAGGTGAATGTTAATATCTTGGTGGAAAGGGAATAACCGAAGATTTAAGAATTTAATAATTCAATGTGGTAATTTTAGGGGTAGGTTTGAAACCTGCCCCTAAAATTTTACCACACTCGTAATCTTTCCGTCGTATAGAATTGTTTCCATTATGTCGCCAGAATTGGCTTCGAGGTCGTTGTTTACGACCTTTCCGTTGATGCGCGTAATTGAGTAGCCACGCTTGAGGATTGTGCGTGGGTCGTTGAGGGTAAGTCGATGCTCAAGGAAACTGAGTTTTTCGTTTGCCTTTTCGATGCGGTGCTTAGCGGTACGAACCATAAGTTCCTTTATGCCATTGATGTGGGTTTCCTGTTCGGAAATGATATGCTTGGGAGATGTCTCAATTTTCTTGGCAATCATGTTAAGATTCATTTCCTCTTCCTTCATCCGCACATTCAATGAGTTCCGGATTTCCGACATTATCTTGTCGCAGCGTTCGGTGTGTTTCGATAGGAGAGTGCGAATCTTCATTATGCTCATTGTCATATTGTTGAGGTACATCTCGCTACTCATCAGGAATTCCTTTGCTATGTCGAAAATCTCTGATGATGTAGAGTCAACCTGCTCCTCAAATTGGGCGTTGTAGTCAATAATGAAGTTTGCGACTGCGGTTGGCGTTTTCATGCGGGTGTGGGCAACCATATCTACAATCGATTCGTCGCGTTCGTGACCAATGCCCGAAATCACAGGAAGCGGAAACTGCGTGACCATATAGGCGATGTTGTAGTTGTCGAACCACGAAAGGTCGTTCTTGGAACCGCCACCGCGGATTATCGCCACAGCATCGTAGTTTTCGTATTCCTCGCCAATTCGGTTGAGAGCATCAAGTACCGAAGCTTCGGTCAGTTCGCCCTGCATTGCCGCTTCGAAAAGCGTTATGTTTATATGGTATCCGTAAGTGTTTGTCTCCAGATGGTTCACGAAGTCGCCATATCCAGCGGCCGTGCTTGATGAGATTACGGCAATGTTCTGTACCACAGCAGGAAACGACTGCGTTTTGTTCATGTCGAAGACGCCTTCGTTGATGAGCCGTGCAATTATTTCCTTCTTGGCGCGCTCCATGTCGCCGATGGTGTAGGTGGGATTTATGCCTATTACGTTGAGCGACAAACCGTAAACTTCGTGGTAAGTTATTGTAACCTGGAGCATTACGTTCATGCCTGCAGCAAGTTCGCTGTCGGTTTCACTTTCGAAGTATGCCGATATGAAGTTGAACTTGTTTGCCCAGACTGTTGCCCGTGCCTGGGCGATTATGCTGTTGGAAGTCTTAGCCTTCTGCACAAGCTCCATGTAGCAGTGTCCGCTTTTGTGGCGGGTGAGTGTGTTGATTTCGGCAACAATCCATACGGCAAACGGAAATTGCTCCGAAATGCTTTCCTTTATTTCGTGCTGTAATTCGCTGAGCGTGTATGTCTTAACTTCTTCGCTCATTGCTTGATGACGGTTTGCGAGAAAACGATTTGCTTGTCGATGCTGATGCTGACAATGTATTTTCCTGCCGGGTATTTCGCGAAGTTGTATTTTGCTTCGTGCAAAACGTTTTTCTTATAGTCGAGAAGCCTTCCGTCGCTTGAGAAGATGTTCATCTGAGCCTTCTTGTCGGAATTGAGGTTTATTGTAATAATGTCGGAAGTCGGGTTGGGGTAGAGTTCGATTCCCAATGATGCATTGTTTTCTGTTTTTTCTGTCAACAGGTCCGATGCCACTTCAAAGTCAACAATTCCGCGACCAGTGAATATATTGGGAGTTCCAGTTGTCAGCGTTATGTCCCCGTCCCAGTAAGGATTTGTTGGGCGAGTTGCCGAAAATAATGCTTCACGGATTTCTGCACTTGTTTTGTCGTGGAATTTCTGCCAGAAGCAAGCGATAAGCCCTGTGCTAAGCGGTGTTGCAAACGAAGTTCCAGAGCCAACATCTATCGAATCGTTTACATAATCGACGTATGTGTCCCAGCCGACGGATGCAATGTCTGGCTTTATGCGGTTCTCCTCGACAAATCCGTAAGAGCTGAAAGGTGCGCAGTCTTCATAAACATCTATTGCTCCGACGGTTACAATATCGTAGGCATCCGATGGTGCGCCAATCCATACATGTCCGTTTTCGTCCTGTCCGCTATTGCCTGCGGCAACAACAATCAACATTCCTCTGCTGGCGGCTATTGTTGCACCTATGCTGCTAGGATTGGTGTGTCCGTCCATGTCGTTGCGTGAATGGTTGTAGCGTTCGCTGTCGAAGTCAACGTATCCCAGCGAAACATTTGCGAGGTCGGCACCCATGCTGTCGGCGTATTCTATTGCCGAAACCCAGTTGAATTCTTCTACAATTTCCTCGTAGTCATCGCTTTCGCTGGTGATGAGTATGTAGTCGGCTTCGGGTGCGCAGCCAATGTATTCGCCTGGCAGGTAGCCTGCCATTATCGATAACACCATCGAACCATGTACGTGGTGTCCGTAAACAGATGAATTTCCGTATGCAAAATCGCGGGTGGCAACAATTCTTCCCGAGTTGCGCAGGTATTCAAGGCTTCTCATCTGGTCGGCATTGGTAAAACCGCCATCGGTAACAGCAATGAGCATACCTTCGCCCTTAAATCCTTCGGCGTGAAGCAAATGTCCGTTGTGGAGTGCAATCTGATTGTATGAAAGTCCGTATTCCGAATCAGTGTATTTGGGCATGAGAATGTTTGCGCTTGGGCTCTTTTCTGTTACCATCATTGCTTTGTTGACTTTCTTGGCAGTTTCAACGGTGTCGATTTCGAATCTTGGCGTTGACTTTACAAAAGGAAGGTTACGCGCCTGTAAGACAAGGTTGTAGTTGTCGGTGCGGACAGTTGTGCCGTTGAGCCATTTGGTAGGATTGACGATTTCAAGCCCTAGTTCTTCCAAAGCTGCAATGTAGGATGGATTTACTGGCAAATCGAGCGAATCAATTGCGATTCCTTGTGCTGTACGGCGTTCCAAGGCTCTTTCGCTCAAGTATTCCTGCGGATTGTCAAGTGAGTAGGGGCTGTTGTTCTTGTCGGTAAACTCGATGAAATATAAATCCGGTCCAATCTGGGCAAATGCGCCTGAGCAAAGTGCAATCAATATTGCTATCAAAAGAGTTTTCTACAATCTTCTATTCCTATAAGTTCTTGATAATAAATCGTTCCGCGATATATTCTGTTTTCAATCGGCACTCCATACACAACTTCCTGCGAGTTGATGTCGGTTATCTCCTTATAGACTAGTCCGATGTTTCTGGCGTATATTTCAACGTCGTAAACTTTGCTGATTTGAGAAACGCTACTGTCGCGAGTGATTGACAGGCAGGAATCAAGTTTTATGTTACCGCTTTCGTATCGTGTCGATAATGAAGTGATTGTGCTGTTTTTCTCGGCGAGTTCGTTTTTCAGGTTGCCATTCCAGTATTTGCCGATGGCGAGCGGAAATTTTATTTTTATAAACCTTTGGTTTTCTTCGACTTTCTCGGCTGTATATTTTGTTGTTTTGGCTTCCCAGACATCGCTTATTTTCCAATTGTTGAGAGATTGCGACTTGTAGCGTTCAATTCGGTATGCGGTGTCGCCTTCGTTGTCGATGAATGGTATGTCGGTACGCTCGCGAAGATAGTAAATTGCGGTGTCGTAGTAATCGCTTGGCTTGTCGATAGTGATTTCTGTTACTTTATATATCAGTGCATTGTCGGTTTCCAATGGAAAATATTGCTTGTCTGTAGCAAATTCAATGTCGGCAGGGATTTCGTTCTCCTTATGGCAAGATACGAAAGCAAATGTTGCGACAAATAGGAGCAATATTGTTGAAAGTTTGTGTGTCATCAAGTTTAATATTTAAAGGTGCAAATTTAGTAAAAATTATCAATTTTTTGCCAATTGGCAACATTGTTTTCGATGTATTCGTGCCATTCGGTGCGCAAGGTTTTTGAGCGGTATTTTCCTAAATATTTTTCATTCATAATTAAACATTCTATGCAACAAAGTTATAAAAAACACAATCTGTTGGGCATAATTTTTCTTTACAGCATTGGCATAGTAATTGCAAATTTTATGTAAGTTTGCAATCTATAAAAGATTAGCGATGATTTTGATAAATAAGAACTATTCGGCTTTTGTGGCTTTCACTGCTTGTGTGTTGCTTTCAATTGCAACAATTTCCCCTTCTTTTGCACAGCAACCTAGTCAAAACAAACCTAAATCGAATGATAAAATTGTAGGGATAGTTGACGGTTGCAAATCGCACAAAAATTACGAGGATTGGCTGACTGAATATGGATTGGCATACAAGACTGTTACTAATTCTGCCGAAGCAGAATCTTGTGCTTTGATAATTTTTTGTGGCGGTCCCGATTTGGGTATTGATACCGTGCGCGACAAGCTAGATTCATTGGTTTATGAAGAATGCAAAAACAAAAACATTCCCATTTTTGGCATCTGCAGGGGTATGCAAGAGATTTGCTATTTGATGGGAGCGGAGCTGATTGAGGATTTGGGTGATTTGAATGCGAAGCATCAAAGGTACGCAGATGGGAAAAGCAGATACCATCAATTGTTATTGAGCAATGGTGAACAGTGGCGTGTAAATTCGCGGCATCATCAGGCGGTAAAGAATGTTCCTTTCGAATGTTCGCTTACTGGAAAATCGCCCGAAGGAATCTGGGAGTTGCTTTTGGCTGCAGATGGTAGCATGATGCTTGTGCAGTGCCATCCCGAGCGAAAGGAAATGCGTGGGACCGAAATAGAAAAGGCTTCTATCAATTTCATTAAAAGCAAGTTGAAATAAAATTCCTAAAGCAAAAACTTTCTAAATTAGGAAATTGTATTACATTTACATTTTTGATTGCTTAATAAATTTGATATATATATGAGAAATACATTGATTATCTGTGCGTTATTGTTATTAAGTACATTGAACACGATGGCATTAAATGCACCAACACTATCGTCTCCATCAGACGGTATGATTTATACTACATCGGTAATGCCGACAGTTTCTTGGAGTTCTGTTTCGGGGGCGAATAAATACATATTGGACTGGGATACGGTATCTTCGTTTTCGTCACCCAAGTTCCGTACATTTACAACATCATATACTTATGTCAGTATAACAGAATTGTTGTACGGGACAAAGTATTACTGGAGGGTTCGTGCTGTAAAAGAAAGTGCAAACGACACATCTGACTATTCAACTGTACGAAATTTTACAACTTGCTCGGCACCAACTTTGACTTCTCCCAATGATGGTATTGTTTATACATCTATAGTCAAGCCAACAGTTTCTTGGAGTACAATAACAGGCGCTGGAAATTATATCCTTGAGTGGGATACTGTGTCTTCATTTTCATCACCGAAGTTTGATAGGTTTGAAACGCCTTCAACATCCGTCAGTATAAATGGATTGCAATACGGCACAAAGTACTATTGGCGAGTGAAGGCTACAAATAGCGATAATAGCGATACTTCCAATTATTCCGTAGTGAGGAACTTTACAACTTGCGCGGCTCCAATTTTGAGTTCTCCAAACAATGGAACGGTTTATTCGACTATGGTCAGACCGACAGTTTCTTGGAATTCAATGACAGGCGTTGGTAATTATATCCTTGAGTGGGATACCGTGTCTACGTTTTCTTCACCGAAGTTCAGGAGCTTTGAAACAACTTCAACATCCGTCAATATAAATGCATTGCTATACAATACAAAGTACTATTGGCGAGTAAAGGCTACAAACAGTAACGACAGCGATACTTCAGCATATTCCGAAGTGTGGAATTTTACGACAGCAGGAACGGTTACCTTAAACTCTCCAAGCAACAATCCAAGTCCGACAGGCAGGTTTTATTCACGGCAGTATTTACGCTGGAATACATTACCAGGCTCTTCTGAATACATAATTCAGCTTGATACAACTCCTGATTTCAGTTCTGGCGCATTGCGTAATATAAATGAAACAGTATCAAATGCAAATACAGATTCATACAAGGAAAAGTGCGTGTACGATCTGTATTATGGAACAATGTACTATTGGAGGGTTTGTGCTATAAATGCTGCCGATACGACAGATTGGTCTGAGACTTGGCAGTTTCATACTATTGATAAGGTGATACTTTTTACTCCAAGCAACGATACAAGTGCAGCCTCGGGATTTTACACAAGACAAAAATTACAATGGAAAAATTCTATTGGTTCTACCTTGTACATCATACAGCTCGATACTACGCCAAATTTCAATTCTGGATTGCTGCGGACTGAACCCTATATAACCACAAATACAGACGAAGATACATATTTGAGCAAGACCTTTTACAATATGCGTTACGGAACAATGTATTATTGGCGTGTATGTTCGGCAAATGCTGCTGACACATCGGGCTGGTCGGCAACATGGCAGTTCCATACTCTCGATTGGGTTACATTAAACTATCCATCGAATAATACGACAGGAGTGTCTGTATCGTCTCGAAGTCTGGAATGGAAAAATTCAATAGGTTCTTCGGCGTATATTGTACAAGTAGATACTTCAAGAAACTTTAATTCGGAACTGCTTCGTAATGTGAATGTTTCATCGTATGAAACAAATACTGACACCTATAAGAGTACAACTATAACGAATTTGCTATACGGCACGACTTACTACTGGCGTGTATGCGCTATAAACGAAGCCGTTGATACATCGGGCTGGTCAAGTGTGTGGAATTTCACAACTGCCTACCAGCTTACAACTGCGCCTACGCTTGTAAGCCCAGCAAACGGTAGCAACGAAATACAGCCGTTGGGAGTGGAGTTGGTATGGAACGGCTTGGATAATGTCACAGGCTATCGTTATCAGGTGTCAACCGACAACACTTTTGCAACAATATACCGTAGCGGAACCACTGCTAACACAACTGCTACTTGCTACCTCAATTACGGAACGACTTACTATTGGCGCGTTCAGGGTTACAATGCAGCAGGCAATTCGGTTTGGTCGCAGGTGTGGAGTTTCGATACTCAATCGTGTGAACTCACTGGCGAAACAACTGCCGAGGCATGCGGTTCTTACGTATGGCACGACACAACCTACACTGAATCAGGCGACTACAACTTTACCAAACATTTGTCGAACGGTTGTGATAGCTTACTTACCCTGCATTTGACAATCAATCAGTCATCGGAGCGAGAATTTTCGCGCACTGCTTGTGAAAGTTACACTTGGAACGGACAGACTTACACCGAAAGTGGAGACTATGTGCAGAATATCGCAGCATCAAATGGTTGCGACAGTATTGTTACACTGCATCTTACGATAAATTATCCGCTGACTGAGCTTGTCGAAGTCGAGGCTTGCAATTCCTATCAATGGTACAACCAAACCTATACCGAAAGCGGTGACTATCAGCGGACTTTCACAGCAGCAAATGGTTGCGACAGCGTTGTAACTCTGCGTCTAACAATCAATGAATCGCCAACCCGCGAATTTGCAGAAACATCGTGTGTAAGTTACACTTGGAATGGACAAACATATACAACAAGCGGCACTTATACACAGAATATATCATCAGACAATGGTTGCGACAGCATTGTTACACTGCATCTTACGATAAACCAGCCGTCAACTTATCAATTCGAAGCCACGGCTTGTGAATCATACGAGTGGAACGGAGAAACATATACTGCAAGTGGTAACTATCAGCAAACATTTACGGCTGCCAACGGTTGCGATTCGGTTGTTACGCTGCATTTGACAATAAACCATCCGACCACAGCCGAATTTGCAGTTTCTGCTTGTGATTCCTACGAATGGAATGGTGAAACTTATACTGAAAGCGGTGATTATACTCAGACATTCACAATAGCTAACGGTTGCGATTCAGTTGTAAACTTGCACTTGACAATTAACCATCCGCAAGCCCATGAAGTCGAAGACGAGTCTTGCGTTTTCTATATATGGAATGGTGTGACATATACCGAAAGCGGAGACTATGTTCAGACATTGCAAACAGCAAGTGGTTGCGACTCGGTTGTAACTTTGCACCTTATTATCAACGAAACGGTAACCTACGAGTTTGACACTTCTTCAAATGAATACTTCGTATGGAATGGCGAAATATATACCGAAACGGGCGATTACGCTCAGGCTTTCGCCGCTGCTAATGGTTGCGATTCGATTGTTACCTTGCATTTGAATGTGATAACTGGAATTTCGGAGGCAGAAATGCAGATAAGCATTTTCCCGAATCCAGCAAATGAAATCCTCAACATCACATCATCTGAAGAAATTTCTGAAATTGAGATTGTTAACACATTGGGACAAGTTGTTTATCGCGTTGAAGTAAACGCTGAAAATGCGGTTTGCGATTTGGAGAATTTGCCGAGTGGTGTTTATGTGGTTCGTATCCGCACCCTTCGCCCTTCGATAGGCTCGCTTCGACAAGCTCAGCGTGCCGCAGGAAACGAGGCTCTGGGAACGCCTATACAACAAAAATTTGTCAAAGAATAAGCTATAATACAGGTATAAAATTAGGGGATGGTTTTTGCCATCCCCTAATTTTTTTATCAAGTAAAATTTGTGGCTTAATGCTCAAAAAGAGACCTAAAATCCTTGTAAGTTATTGATTTTTATTTGTATTATGGCGGTCAAAAGTTTCATGGCAAAAAAAATGCTTTCATTGCGGGTCAAATAAGACAATAAAGAAGGGACAGGA
>JAFZLK010000088.1 GCA_017551515.1 Bacteroidales bacterium
GTGCGACCTGCAAGGTCGATGACGGTGGCGCTGACAAAGCCGTCACCGAAGATGGTGACCATATCGCTTGCAGGGTTCGGGTAGAGCGACATTGCCGTAGTGACTGGCTCGGTGATGCCGTCGCAGACCTGAGCGGTAATGCTGATGGTACGGGATGCGGAACATTCGCCACGGGTGACGGTAAGCGTGACGCTTTGCGTACAGGCATTGTCGAACTGAAGCATTTCGGTGCAACCTGTACCGCCTGTGCTCCATAGGTACGAGTCGAAATCGCCACAGGCATCCAAGTAGAACTGCTGGGCGGTACATACGGTAGTATCGCTAAGCCCGATAGTGAGCGGTGGCAGTACGGTGGCGTGGACAAGCACAATGCTATCAAATTCCTGACCGCCCTCTGGATATGCAAATGTGTAATCGCCAGAAGCGGTAAGGGCTACGCCCTGCACTACCTCACCATAGCAATAGGTGGCGGTATCGTAAATGTAGGTTGGGCAAGGCAGACCGAACTTGGCAATGAACATATCGCTACGCCACTTCGCACTTATGGAATCCTCTCCAAAAATCATGTAATTATCGAATCTACCTGTTGTGTATATCTCACCCAAAGCATTTATGCGTGTGTCGTGGGGGAGTGTTTGGCCCTGCGCTTTGCAGTATATTTGATTAACGCCAGTCATATTTCCCTGTTGGTCCCATTCACATATGGAATATCCGCCAATAGCGTCACCTGATGTTCCTGCAGGAAGTTGCATGCTTGGCATATATATGGAATCACCGCAAATAAGTCCATAGTTTGACCATTTTACCGCCCCGTATAATTTATTGTTGTAAGTTGCAAGACCGCCAATTCCACAAGCAGCAGTTGTCGGGCAACTATACCATTTATAGTTGCCATCTGTATCATAGCAAGTAATAATATATGTATTTAACTTGAACATGTAACCATCTCCGTTATAGTTGTTAACGATAGTGTCATTTTCCTCCAGGATTGTAATGTTACCTGGAACAAAAGTTGATACTGGCATAACATATCCAGTAACATATACATTATTGGATTCTTCATCAAGCAGTAAAGAATGATATTCACTTCCAGACATTTCTCCATAATTTTTTGCATACTTAACCCACAATATATCACCATCACTATTAAGTTTCATTATAAAGCCTTGAGAAGTTGTTCCCATAGATGTTGTACTGTAAAAAAATATATGATTGCCGTTGTTAAGTTCCAAGTCAACAGGGACTGCTGGCTCTACATTGTCAGGATAAACAACCGTGGCACATCCCGATATATAAATATTGCCTTCAGTATCACAAGTCAGATCGTTAAAAAACATATCAAGTCCCTTATATTTTGTGTCGCTTATATTTACAACTAAAGGTTTTGTGTATTGCAAATTAAAATCATTGTCAAACTTTAGCAGTCGGTAAACATACTTATTGTCTTCGGGCATTATGGTGTCGGTAATGTCCTCGCCATTGTGCTTGAATACCATTTTCTGTGGAATCTGGTTGCCAAGACTATCAGTTAGACCATTGCATTCCATTCTTGCCATCATATAGTAGTTGCGCTGATTATCTATAGCAAATGGGATAGGTCTATTTATCTCTGAATTAAAGAGATAAAATGTTATTTTCCCTATGTGTTCACCATCGTAACTGTGCATATCTTCCTTGTACAGCGAAAACAGATTGTAGTCAATTATATTGCCGTCAAGGTCGAGTTCCATAATATATGTATAGTAGTTGTTCGAAATCCATGGAAAAACTTGTTGCTCTGGATGGAGATTTAACGAATAACCATTAATTGTGGTGTCAAGGAACCATACAAAATTTTCTCCAGATACTGGTATGTGTACAGTACCTTGCAGGTACAGGCGATTGTCCTTCATTACCATATATTGTGCGCCGTGCTTTGTATTTAACTCTCGCGCTATAGCCCTGTGCCACACCACATTGCCGTTACAGTCGAACTTGGCAACAAAAGTGCCGGCACAATCGTCGCCATAAAATGGTGCGTTGAAAGTTATTTCATCTGGGTAATTGTAGAACGACGCTAAGTTCCCGTATGTTCCGAATATATATGCGTTGCCTTCGGCATCAATTTCAAGGTGATGCGGATAGTTAAGTGGTTCTAAAATTTCATTTGTAATAAACTTGTTGTTACCTCCGAAGCGTGTAGCATACTGCCAATCCATATTCTCCTGCGAGTTTTGCGCGAATGCTATTGTAGCAAATAGCAGGAAAAGAAGGGTAAAAATATGTTTCATAATTCAAAAATTTAAAAGATTCAAAAATTCAATGATTTAAAATGTTTCTATGCCTACGGCGTTTCTATGCCTTCGGCGTTTCTAATTGTTTCTAAGTTTAACTTCGTTGAGGGCTTCGCCGTTCTATGGCTAACGCCGTTTCTAATTGTTTCTAAGTTTCTAATTGTTTCTAAGTTTAAAGTTGTTTGAGATGGTTTGATGTTGTTTGATATTGTTTGAAGATTCAATTGTAGGGGTCGGTTTGAAACGTCTGTACAGATTGGAATCGCCCCGTAATTGTTTGTTGAGACGCAAAATTTTGCGTCTGTACAGATTGAAATCGCCCCGTACAGATTGAGATGCAATGAATTGCGCCTGTACAATTGATTTGTATTTGTGCCGTTTGTATATCATTTTAAAATTTATGTCCACAAAGAAAACGAAAATTTTTGAAAAGGGTTGCCAAGCAAAAAAATTTTTTTTGAATTTTTTTTTGTTTGAATGGCTTCGCCGTTTATCGCTACGCGGTTTCTGGGTTTGAATGCCTGCGGCGTTTCTGGGTTTCTGTTGGCTTGCGCCGTTTCTGATTGTTTCTATGTTTCTGTGGGCTTCGCCCGTTTCTAAGTTTGGTTTACGCCGAGCTAAAGGTTAACTTCGTTGAGGGCTTAGCCGTTCAAGTTGTTCAAAGTTTAAGGTTCAAAAGTTTCAAGTTGTTTGATGTTGTTTATGGTTGGTTGAAATTGTTTGTTGGTTTGATGATTTGACAATTCGATTGTTTATGATGGTTTGAAATGGTCTGAAGGTTCAATTGTAGGGTCGTTGCACGCAACGACGACTACAAATTGAATGTCGGTGGTGTTTGAAATGGTTTGATGTTGTTTGATGATGTTTGGGCTTTGTCAGATTTGTTTATTGTAATGATTTTATATAGTTGTTTACTTGTGCTTTAAGTTCTGGCAGATCAATAGTAATAACCACCCATAATATTTCAAAATTAATACAGAAATAGTCATGGACAAGAATGTGTCTCATTTTCTCAATCGCTCTCCATGGAATTTCGGGATGTGCATCCTTGAACTCTTTCGTCAGTTTATATACGGCTTCGCCAATTATTTGTACATTGTAAATTACTGCGTGAAGGTGCAACTTGTCTTTCTCTAATTGTTCCTTGCTGATTCCTTCAACATAATTTTCAACGCATCCAATCGCTTCAAGGATATGTTCTAATCGCGATAAATCTCTTTCAGGCTCTCGCATACACTAAAATTTTATCTCTGTTTGCTGTTTTTTCGGCAAAAGGTAGTAAATCGCCTTCAACAACAAGGTCAACGCGACGGTTCAAAAGTCGTTCAAGGTCAAGATTCATAACAAAGAACTCTAAGCCTATGTGTGTTCCTGGAATCAGCGATACCATAATGTCGATGTCGCTGTCGGGACGCTCTTCGCCACGCGAAAAGGACCCAAAAACCCATGCCTTTTCAATTGGCTGTGTCTTGAAATATTCCGCAATCGTTTCTGAAACCTTGGTGTTCATATTCTTGTATTTGGTGCAAAGGTAATGAAAGATTTGATAATTCAAAAATTTAATTTCTTTGTTTAACTTCGTTGAGGGCTACTTGTCTGCGATGTACTGCGATGTGCTGAGCAGAGTCGAAGCAAGCGATAGTCGAAGTGAGCACAGCCGAAGTACGCCGTTCAAGTTGTTCAAAGTTTAAGGTTCAAAAGTTTAAAGTTGTTTAATGTTGTTTATGGTTGTTTGAAATGGTTTGAAGTAGTTTGAAGTTGTTTATGGGTTTGAAATGGTTTGAAATGGTTCATTTGTAGGGTCATTGCGGGCAACGACGACTACAAATTTTTTCATTATTAATTGTCAATGGCTCTAGTTTTATGTATAACTGATTTTCTAAAGAAATAAAAGAGACTGTCATTCCGCAAGTTAGAACAATAACGCGATACGGAACGGGGAGCGTAATATTGTTCAATTGTGCGGAATCTCCCTTGGAACTAAAATTTCAATAGGAGATTCCGTACAGACAGGCTCACAAGCAACGTTCCTTATGCTGTTCGCTTTGTCTTACGGAATGACGGTGAGGATGATAACAAGAAAGTTTAATAATTTCAGTTCAATGTCAAACTATAGCCTTGTCAATTTGTTGCAACTATTTTGTTTTGTTTCTTTGCTTTTGCGCGTTCTACTTGTCCAATGTTAAAGAACTTATACACAATGGATTCTGTTTTAAACAGAGGCCTTATGTATTTTGGGTTTAACAGCACATGAATAGTGGCTTCATATTCGTCGAGATACTTTTCTGAGTTGAATACGTAAGTTAATCCATATTCATCTATGTAAAAATTGCCATTGTAGTTTATCTCTTGTTTATTATAGGTGAGTTTTTGATCCCTTGTCATTGTAGTTCTGATAAGATCCAGATATTCATTGGCTTTGTCGGGGAGAAGGAAATCGTTTTCACTTAGAAATCTCTTGTTTACAATGTCATAGACGAATGTTGTTTCTTTCCGTATGCAGGTCATTGCATTGCAGGTATTTTCGGTAATGCTGTACGAGAGGAACATGTTTGTCTGATATATCAATTTTCCAGTTAGAATGCCGTAGTGTGATGGCTCCCAAAGCATTTCGTCAGACATAGCAGGATTTTTACTCTTTATGTTTGATATGAAGTTTTCACATTCGGTATCACCGTGTATTTTATGAGTTCCGTATTTTAAAAGGTATTTTTCTGTTATGTACTTCTCAATCAAGTTCTCAGGATTTGTATCCTTCCCATCGCCAATGACTATCGTCGAGATTTTTTCGCGAATGTCTTTTTCCGACACTTCATCGAGCGAACCGCTTTCTGGCAGTTCCATGTCAACAATAAATTCGTCAACATAAATGTCTTCGTCTTCCAGCCTATATGTCGAAAATGATGTTTCGTATTCCGAAAACATGCATTTCGTTGTCTTGTTTATCTTGTGGTCGGTTATGTAAACTTGTGCGTTTGCCGATACGTAAATGCACGATAGTGCTATGATTCCCAGTATTATTCTCCTACATTTCACTTCCGCCGTCATCGTCTGAATCTCCACCTTTTTCTTTGCGTTTTTTGAAATCGTTGATCTTGTATGTTATTGATATATTGAAATTTGGCCATGTGTTGGAACGAGTCATGTGGTAGTACAGGTAGTCTGTTTCCGTTGTCGTGTTGAACTTCATGGTGTTGAACAGGTTGCGGAAGTTTACGCTTATCGAAAGCCTCTTGTCAAGGAAATCCTGCTTAATGCCAAGATTGAACGCTATTCTTCCTGCGCTTCGTCCTTGTGCTGTGATTGACGGTGCATCGTAGAATCCTCCAAACTGTATGTTCGTTCCCGACTTCTTGATTCTGAACGTGTTGTTGATGCGAATTCGCCATGTGAATGTGCTGTTGCTACGGTATTGTTCCGATGTTATTGCATAGTAGTAACCGTTTACGCTTGCGTTCAGATTGTACCATTTGCATGGGTTGAAGTTGCCCATTATTTCGCTACCTATCGACAGGTCTTTGCCGATATTGTCGGAAGTCTTGATGTACATATTGGAATTTGCTGTGTCAACAAGTGTCACATTCTGTATCAGGTCGTTGGTCTGCCGTGCGTAGAGTTCGAACGATACAAAATGCTCACCGAAACGCTTCTGCAACGACATGTCGTACGAATTGGTGTACTCGGGGTTAAGTGCTGGATTTCCACGGCGTACGTTGTTGGGGTCTTCAACCTGCGTCATCGGGTTCAGGTTCCATGGACGCGGACGTTCGAGACGGCGGCTGTAACTTGCCATCAACTGCAAATTCTCGTTGAACGAGTAGGATAGGTGTACCGACGGGAAGAAGTCGAATTTCTTGTACGCGTAGTCGCCAGTGGGTATCGAAAATAGACGATTTGTGTATTCTGTTCTCAAACCTACTTGATAACCAAAGTTTTTCCAGAAGTTTGAGTAAATCACATATCCCGACTGAACATTCAGGTCGAAGTCGTATGGATTGTGGCGCGAATCATCATTAACCCAATCGTCGCCTTGCAGTGTCGCGTATGTGTAGTCGTTTGTCTGGTTGCGGATGTTGATTTCGTAGCCGGCTTCCAGTTTCGACTTTTCGTTGAAAGGCAACACATAGTCGGCTTTTGCCTGATACCTGTCCTGTGTGCCTATTTCCAAAGTGCGGTAACGGTCTTCAACTGCGCCTGCAAGTGTTTCACCGCCAAGGCTTTCGGTCTCTGCTTCGGAGTATTCGTTGTTGTTGTTCGATCGGTTTGCCGAATAGTTGAAATACACTTGCAGTTCGTGTCCTGGTTTTGCAAATTTGTGCTGGTAGTTGAAATCTCCGCTCCAGTAATTGTTCCTGCGTTTCGAAATTTCCTCTGCGCTGTAGGAATATGGAGTGCCGAGACTATATGTGTGCGGATTGTAGATGAGTGAATCCAACTTGTTGAAATAGAAGGTTTCGGCTTCGGTTATGCCATTTCCGCCATGTCCGCGCGAACCATACTTGCCGGAAATTGTAATCACATCGTTGTCGGTGATGTAGATGTCGAGACCAGCACGAGCGTTCCAACTTTGTCTGCCGTAAAGTCCTGAGTTCTGGTTGTTTAGGCAAAACATAGAATCCTTGGCTGTGTTAAGGTAGGTTTCGCGTTCCGATTTGCCGAAACTCTTGCTCATACGGCGGTTGTATTCGCCTCCGACAAAGAAATTTAGTTTCTGTGTGCGGAAATTGAACAGAGCGCTACCTCCGAAAGTGTTGTTGTTACCATAGTTGGCCGATACTTGTCCGTTGTAACCCTTGCGCTTCTCTTTTTTCAGCACTACATTGATGATTCCGCCAACGCCATCGGGAGCGTATTTTGCTGATGGATTGGTGATTATCTCAATGCTTTCAATCGAACTTGCCGGAATTTGTTGTAAAGCCTCGCTGCCTTCAAGCGGACTGGGGCGACCATCAATAAGCACAAGAAAACTCTCTGATCCTCGCAGAGATACGTTGCCGTCAAGGTCTGTGGTTACGGATGGCGCATTTTCAAGTACTTCCACTGCCGATGCTCCTGCCGACACAATGTCCTGATTTACATTGATAACCTTGCGGTCGAGACGGTAGTCAACATTGTTCATGGTGGCTTCCACTTCCACTTCGCCAAGCATTTGTGCATCAACGCTTAGGTGTATCTTGCCCATGTTGAACGACTTCTTGTCGGCGGTTATGCTTACGCCTTCGCGTGTCACTTTGCCGTAGCCGATGAACAGAATCTCAACCTTGTGCGTTCCGTAAGGAACATTTTGCACATTGAATTTGCCGTGACTGTCGCTCATGCTTCCAGCGATGACTTTTCCCTCCTTGTCGTAAACCACGATGTTGGCAAATTCTACAGGTTCGTTGCTGTCCTTTTCGAGTATTGTGCCGTATATTACGCCATCGGCTGGTTGCCTGTCAGGGCGTTGCGCAAAAGCCATGTTCATGGCAAGGCATAGCGTTAGGATTATGGTGAGAATCTTTATTTTCATTGGCTTGTTTTTTTTAGTCATTGCGGAAGCCAGTCGTAACATACGATACGGAACGGGGAGTATTGTGAAGACGGTTATCCGTAATCTCTGGTTTGGGAGATTGGCTGCGCCGAGCTAAAGGTACCGCATAAACAGGTTCACGCAACACGTTCCTTAGTTGGTTCGCTTTGTTTTGCGGAATGACTATGAAAGAGAAAGGTGCGATGGTATTTTGTTGTATAATATTCATTCACATCGTTTTATTATGAAATTTCTCCGCAAATCGACTGCATGAGAAGTTGCTTCATTTTGTCTTTCGGACAGTCCATTCCCAATAGGAACATCATCTTTGTGATTGCCGCCTCAATGGTCATGTCCTTGCCACTTACTACTCCGCAGTTCATTAGTTTCAGGCTGGTGGCGTATTTGCCGTGAACAACCGAACCAACCGTGCATTGCGTTATGTTCAAAATGGTTATTCCCTTGTCGATGGCATCTTCAAACAACTTGATAATCTTGTCGTTGGTGGTCAGGTTGCCCGAACCGTATGATTCAACGATTAGTCCGCGAAGTCCTTCAATGTTAATGATGGCTTCGATGGTCTTGGGTTGAATGCCAGGGAAATACTTCAAAACTGCAATGTCACGGCAGAGGTTCTTGTGTGTGACCAGCGGTGCGTTCTTGCTTGTCCACAGTTTGTCTTCTTCTACCTTCACATCTATTCCTGCCTGTGCAAGCCATGGATAGTTTGGCGAACGGAATGCATCGAAATTTTCTGCGCTGTACTTTGTTGTTCTGTTGCCACGGTACAGACGGCTTTCAAAATAAACGCAAACTTCGTGAATTACAGGCTTTCCATCGCGTTGCATGCTGGCGAGTTCTATTGCCGAAATCATGTTCTCGCGTCCATCGGTACGCAAAAGTCCAATCGGAAGTTGCGAGCCAGTGAGAATTATCGGCTTGTTCACATTTTCGAGCATGAAACTTAATGCCGATGCCGTGTAAGCCATTGTGTCTGAACCGTGTAGTACGACAAAACCGTCGTAGTGGTCGTAGTTCTTTTCGATAACCTCCACAATCTCAACCCAGAAATCGGGGTCGGCATCCGATGAGTCTATTGGCGTTTCGAAACTGTACGAACTTATTTCGGCGGGAAAATCCTTTAGCATAGGGATGTAACTCAGCAGATTCTCGAAGTTGAACGGCTGTAGGACGCCATTCTTGTCCTGAATCATACCAATGGTTCCGCCGGTATATATTATAAGTATTTTCGGTCTGTTCATTATAGCAAGCTGTCAATCTTTTCTGCAAGGCGGATAAAAATTTCCTCAATGCTGCCGACTCCGCTTATCGACATCACTTTGCCCTGATTCTGATAGTGTTCCATTACAGGGAAGGTTTTTTCTTCGTACTCCTTGAGGCGGTTTTCGAAGATTTCTGGAGTGTCATCAGCACGGTTTTCAACCTGTGCGCGGTGCATCATTCTCTTTATGAGTTCTTCGCGTGGTACATCCATGTTGAGAAGGCAGGAAAGTTCCATTCCTTCACGCTTCAAGATTTCGTCGAGGTTCTTGGCTTGTTCGCGTGTGCGTGGAAATCCGTCGAAAAGGAATCCGTTCGGATTGCGGTTGTCGGCTATGAACTTTTCTATTATTTTGGTTACCAACTCGTCGCTTACAAGGTTCCCTTTTTCGATAATTGCTTTCGCCTCAAGTCCTAACGGTGTGCCTTTGGCTATTTCCGACCTGAGGATGTTTCCTGTCGATATGTATTTCAAGTTGTACTTGTCGATAATGCTTTGGGCTTGTGTTCCTTTTCCTGCGCCCGGTGCTCCGAATATTGCAATGTTTAGCATGATATTTTGTTTTATTTGGTTTCTTGATAAATGTGAGGTAAGTTTCGTCCGTATCCGTCGTAGTCAAGACCGAAGCCGACGATGAATTTCTGCGGTATGTCGAAGCAGAAATAGTCGATAGGGTACTTGTTGTTGTAGATTTCCGACTTGTAGAGCAATGTGGCAATCTTTATTTCCTTTGGTTCGTAGCCAATCAACTGCTTTTCAATATGGTCCATTGTTATGCCGGTGTCAATGATGTCCTCTACGATTACAACGGTTCTGTCCTTTATGTCTTCGTTCACACCGATAAGTCGTTTTACCTTGCCAGTGGAGTTTGTACCTTCGTATGATGCAAGTTTCAAGAATGAAATGTTGCAGTCGATTGTAAGGTGGTTGAATAATTCGGCGGCGAACATGAACGAGCCGTTGAGTATTCCAAGGAAGAGCGGATTTTTGTCGCGGAGGTCGCGATTCATCTTTTCTGCCATTTCCTTAATTTTCGACACTATGGTTTCGTGGTCGATGTAGGGAACGAATTCCCTGTCAAGAACTTTTATGGTTTCCATACCTCTACAATTTTATTGTGGCGCAAATTTACCATAAAAAATATATATGTTGGTTTGTCTTACTCTTTTTTTTGAAATGAATGGCTTAAGTTATCAACAGATTTGGGATGTTTAACTTTTCAGCACTAATATGTCGTTTATATCTGTCGTGTATTGTGGTGACAGGTGTTCTCGTTTGATGTTTAGTCGGTCGCTTCCTTGTATTGCGTTGCGGACAGTTCCGATTCCATCTCGGCGGTTTATATCGTCGATTGTTTTCTGTAATGCCGACAGTTTGCTTCGGTTACGAGTGTCGAACAGGTTGCCCTGTACTGCATTGTCCGATGAAATGTCCCATAGGATAACGCCCGCTTTTTTATATGCAAAGTTACCTTCTCTGTAACAGGCTCGTAGTTCTTCGATGGCGTTCTTGATGATTTCAGAAGTGTCGTTTGTGCCAATGTCGAGTCGAATGTTGTGGTTGATGAAGTCTTGTGGAAGGTCTGTGCGAAAACGACTGGTATATGCAAATATTGTCATTTGTCGGCATATTGTATTCTGTTCTCGCAATTTGCGTGCGCAATCGGAGGCAAAGTTGGCAACTGCTTCTTCAAGTTTATTCCTGTCGGTAATTCCCTCTCCGGCAAAACTTCGGCTTACGCAGATGCTTTTCTTTGCAGGCAGTTCATCGAGGGTAATGCATGCTTCGCCGTGCAGTTCGCGCCAAGTTCGATGTCCTGTAATACTGAACACAGAGCGTACCCATTCACCGTCAAGACGGGCGAAGTCGGATGCGGTACGGATGCCGTATTTTGATAGGTGTTCCTTCATCTTGCGACCAATGCCGAATACATCACCGACCTCGAACAGTTCAAGCGCCTTCTGCCGTTTTTCGTCAGTGTCGATTATGCAACATCCGTGATAGCCTTTGTATTTCTTTGCGAACTTGCTGGCAACCTTGGCGAGTGTGCGTGTCGGTGCTATGCCAAGCGAAATGGGGATTCCCGTTCCTTTGCCGACAGCTTTTACAATTTCCTGTCCGTATTTTTGCAAATGTTTGTTGTTGCCCATGTCCGAAAAGTCAAGGAATGCCTCGTCGATGGAATATTGGTCGAGTTTGGGCGTGTAGCAGGAGAGGAGCGACATCACTCGTCGGCTCATATCTCCATATAGCACATAGTTGGATGAGAAAACAGCAATTTTGTGTTTTTCGATTTCGTTTCGGATTTGGAACAGTGGCACACCCATTTTTATGCCTATATTTTTGGCTTCGTTGGAACGGGAAATTACACATCCATCGTTGTTCGACAGTACAACCACAGGTTTTCCGTTGAGGTCGGGACGGAAAACACGTTCGCACGAAACGAAGAAATTGTTACAGTCGGCAAGTCCGAAAAGTTCCATTATCGCATTTTCTTTATCGTATATGTAATTACACCCCAGATTGTAAGGTCGTTGTCGGTAGTGATTTTTGTCGGTTTTGCCTTTCCGTCTGCCGACATTAGCCATACGCATTTTTTTGTCTTGTCGATTTTTATGCGTCTAAGCACGAACTCTCCGTCAATAAACGCGACTACGAAATCACCATCGTTTGCATCAAGTGACTTGTCTATAATCACAATGTCTCCATTCCCAATTCCTGCATCCTTCATCGTGTCCCCATCAACGCGGGCAAAAAAGGTAGTTTCCCTATGCCGTACCAGCACACGATTGAGGTCAATGGTCCCGTTCATGTAGTTCTGTGCTGGCGATGGAAATCCAGCATGTATTGCTGAAGGATTGTATGACGGTTCGCATTCGGCAGAGGTTTCGTATTCTGGCGATATTAGTCTTGTGCTGTCGTCCATGTTGGGCTTTGGTTTAGTTGTAGAAATTGTCGAACCAGCTTCTGCGTTTGTTGAGTTTAAGGTCTTGTAGCATTGCCGCTTTGACATTAATTTGGAATGCATACGACTTGTGTTGGCCGAACGGGACCACATGCAGACTCATTTCCCAGCAGTGCAGGTCGCGGTATATGTCTATTGTAGTGGCACTCATCTTCTTGGCTTCGATATCGTAGCCGGTTGCCACACTGATTTTCCACTTCTTTGTAATGTTGAGTTCGCCTGACATGTTTATGGTTTGCGTTATAGTTGATTCGTTGTACGGTTTGGAGTATCGGAATGTGTAACTTACGCGCAAATTCCACGGGACATTAAAGTCTACATAACTATTGGGATATCCATAAATTATGTCGTACATGCTTTCTTGTGCTTCCTCTATTTTCTTGTCTCGAGCCTTTGAGTTAAGCGAAAAACCGGCAGTAACATACGCTATTGTCATTCGCACCAGATGTTTGGTATCCTTGACTAAGGCCTTGTTTATTCGTTGGTATGTGCCGTATTCGTTAGGAGCAATTGCGTATGGGTCGAGTGTGGTGTTGAACGAAATGTCAACAACTTTTATGCGGGTTCGCCCGGTGATGTTTATTGGTGACCAGCGAAGACTATCGGCGAAGATATTGTAACTTGTCGAGATGTTGAAACTTTCCAGCAGTTTGATTTTTGTATTGTCCTTGGTGGTGTCCTTGAGGTTGCGAAGTTTCATTTCCAAGTTGTTTCCGAAGTTGAAGTTCACCGAACCGGAACCGCCCTTGCTGGGTGTGCCGTATGGCAGACCTTCGTACATCGAGTATATGTTGGCAACGGAGTCGTACTGACCTGTTGTATTGTTGTATATTGTACGGGAATATGTGCCGTAGTACTTGTATTTTTCCTTGCCGAAGTCGGGTACATAGCTGAAACTTATACTTGGTGTGAACACATGCCTCAGGGCTTTAACTTTTCCTTTGCGGAAATTGAACATTCCGTACAAAGTGGTTGACCATGCTAGTGATGCGTTGTAGTCCCATACGCGGGCGAATGCAGGGTTGAAACTTGTTTCCAAGGAGTTTTCCGTGCCGTTCCATTCTTTTGTAAACCTCTTGAAATACCATCTTTCGTTGTAGTTGAATGATGGTGTCAATGTGGTGTATTTGAATAGTTTGAACGAAGCGTTGACCGGAATTTTATGGATAACTCCGTTTGTTATGCTGTCGTATGGAATGTTGAAGAAGTCGGCATCGTTTGTCCTGATTTTGTTGGTTGCGTTCATAGAGTATGCAACCGATATTTTTTCGTAAAAACGGCTTTTGCCAACGGCTTTTTTGCGCTTGAATGGGTAAATTCGGCTCATGTTGAACGCAAGTTCAGGCAATGTAAGGTCGATGCTTCCAGTGTTGCTGTTTTGTGAGTGCTTGAGCGCTACCGACATGCTGAAAGGTGAATTTGGGAATACATAGCTGTAGGCGATGCTGGACTGCTTGGTGGATGTCATGTAGTTGTTAACATTGTAAGAATTGTACTTGTCGTAGTCGGCACTGCTCATGTTCACATCGGCGGAGAATGTGGAATTTGGATTGGCTTTTGTGTCCTGTGAGAATTTCCATCTGAATGCATATTGGTTCGACGACGAGAAATTGGATAGTCCCCTGTATCCGAAAATGTCGCGGTTGTACTTGAAACTGAGCGAACCGTTGAATTTGTATCTAACCTTATAATTCATTATTACTCCCGTGCCCCAACTGCCCTTAGAGTATATGTCGCCAAGTAGCGTAAGGTCAATATAATCGTTTATTGCAAAGTAGTATCCGCCGTTGCGCAGGAAGAAACCTCTGTTTTCCTCGTTTCCGAATTCTGGAATTATTATTCCCGAAGTGCTACCTTTCTTGTTTGGGAAAAATCCGAAAGGTATGCCTATTGGTGTGGGAATGTCTTCTATTACAAGGTTTGCCGGCCCCGAAATTATCTTGTCGTCGGGGATTACTATTGCTTTTGTAAGATTGAAGTAGAAATGAGGATCGGGGAGGTCACAGGTTGTGAATTTGCCTTTTGTTATATGTATATGCTTGTTGTCGTGCATTTTTGTCCGTCCTCCGATAAGGTATGCACCGTCGTACACAGTGGTGACATTTTTTATTATTCCTTTCTTTGACTTGAAGTTATACCTTATTGTGTCGGCGTTGAAAGTTTCGTCTCCTTGGTTGAATTCCGGCTTGCCGACAATGGAGTCGCCGTCGGTGCGACCGTATGCATATACTTCGTTTTTGTCAAGGTCAACCTCGATGAAAGCCGCATTTATGGTCATGTCTTCGTACTTGACTACGGCGTTTCCGTACAGGAATGCCTTGCGGTTCTTCATGTCGTTTAGAAGCGAATCGTCTGAATTATAGTAAACTGGCACATCAAAATCCTTTGATTTTTCATGCTTGCCTCGACCAATGTCGGGAATGGCGAGGGTGTCAACTTTTAAAGTGTCAGAATTTGTTGATATAGAATCGTTTATGTGGTTGATTATGCTTGTCGCAATTGTGTCTGCCAATTGTGAGGAAATGCTGTCTTTTTCTGTCGTAACTTGCGAAAACACAACACTATTCGCAATGAGTATTGCAAAAAAAGTAAATAATAGTTCCGACAAATATTTTTTTAATAATATGAATTCCTTATTTTTGCGCAAAATTTGTTATAGTCCGTTTTCTTTTGAAAATTGGTGCAAAGATAATAAATATAACTGAAGTCGATTATGCAAAAAATAAGGATAGTGCTGTCAATTCTTCTTATCTTCTTCCTTGCGGTTAATATTGCTGATGCACAAGGAACAAAAGGTAAGGGATTGGATGTGGTTGTGATAGATCCAGGACATGGAGGGAAAGACCCTGGTGCGTTGGGAAAGACCGCAAAGGAGAAGGACATTGTGCTTGCTGTTGCGCTTAAAGTAGGAAATCTTATCAAGAAAAATTATCCTAATGTAAAGGTTTTATACACAAGGGACAAGGATGTATTTGTAGAATTGGGCGAGAGGGCAGCGGTTGCAAATCGTAACAATGCAAATCTTTTTATTTCCATACATGTTAACTCAGTTGACGGAAGCACATCTCCTCATGGAACCGAAACCTTTGTAATGGGTTTGCATAAGAATGAAGCTAACCTTGCTGTTGCAAAACGTGAAAACTCTGTTATTTTGCAGGAGGACAACTATTCATCCAAGTATGATGGTTTCGACCCTAATGATCCAGAAAGTAATATTATTTTCAGTTTGTTCCAGAATGCATATTCCGACCAGAGCTTGTTGCTTGCTGCTTCGATAGAGGAAGAGTTTAAGTCGCTTAAGCGTTTCGACCGCGGTGTTAAGCAGGCTGGTTTTCTCGTATTGTGGAAGACTGCAATGCCGAGCGTCCTTACCGAACTTGGTTTTATCAGCAATCCTGAGGAGGAGCAGTACCTTAAATCGGATGCAGGTCAGACCGAACTCGCTGTATCGATATACAATGCTTTTGCAAAATATAAGTCACAATACGACAATTCGGTAGTGTATTTGGAAAAAGTTCCGGTGAGACAAGTTCCTGCACAGTCTCAGCAGACAAAGGAAGATGAGAAAACAAATGCAGACAATGCAGGCGGCAATACCGACAAGCCTGTTGCGCCAGTGGAAACGGACAGACCAGATGACAAGGCCAATGTGTCCGCCGACAAGCCAAAAGAACCAGTTGCAATTAGTGAAGACAAGTCGGGAGTGTTGTTTAAGGTGCAGATTCGGATGTCGCCCAAGGAATTGGAAGTAAATGAAAAGAATTTCGGTAAATACTATGATAAGGTATCGTATTATATTCACGATGGCAGTTATAAATATACGGTTGGCGCCGAATCGGACTATAATGCAATATTGAAATTTTTCCACGAGGTTAAACCCACTTATCCTGGCTGCTTTATCATTGCTCTTAAGGATGGCAATAGGATGGATTTGAGTGAAGCGATAAAGGCAACAAAGAAATAATTAATTTATAAGTAGAAGTATGCAAAAGAAAAACAAAAAGTTTTTGATATATGGATTGCTTGGAATTGTAATTCTTGTAGTTACATATTTTGGTGTAGGATTTTTGAAAGGCAGTCAATTGTTCAAGGATACTGGCGAATATTATGTTTACTACGACCGCGTAGATGGACTTAATACGTCGAGTCTGGTGCTTGTAAATGGTTACAAGATTGGCAAGGTGTCGAAGATAAAGCTATTGCCCGAAAAGGAATGTAAGTTGCTTGTAACGCTTGAATTGCAGAACGATTATCCGATTCCTGATTCATCGGTTGCAGAGATTGTAAGTACCGACATTATGGGTACAAAAGGCATTGAGATGCATTTCAGTAACAGAACCTTCTACCATAAGCCTGGCGATTTTCTTATCGGAAAAACTCAGGAAAACTTGAAAGACCAGATAAGTGCCGAGGTTTTGCCTGTCAAGAAAGCTGTGGAAGATTTGATGGCGGAAATAACCGATGTGATTGATATTGTTTCTGGAGTTTTCAACGAAGATACGCGACAGAATCTTGAGGAAAGTTTTGCTTCGTTGAGAAACTCGCTTGTTCATCTCGAACATTCGGTAGGACATTTGGACAACATAATGTCGAAGGAAACTGATGATATAGTCGATATTCTTGCAAATGTGAAGACACTAAGTGATTCGCTTGCTGCAAGTTCAGAGGATATAAACAATTTTATAAGCAACATTTCCACATTCTCTGATACTTTAACTGCACTTAATCTGACTAGGACGGTTAACGAGGTGAACAGTGTTGTCGCAAAGGTTAACGATGTGGTTGACAAGGTGAACAGAGGAGAAGGTACTCTTGGAGAACTCATAAAGGATAACACACTTGCATTGCAGGTAGAAAATGCAGCGATGGATCTTGACAAGTTGTTGACCGACATTAGGGTTCATCCGAAGAAGTACATTAATTTGAGTGTGTTCGGTGGTAAGTCGTATTATGTTACCGACGAGGGATATTTGTCCGACAAGGATTTGGAAAAAATGAAAAAGCAACAGGAAAAAGACCTTGAGGACACCCAAAAAGAACTAAATAAGGAAATGAAGGCGGAAACCAAGACAGGATTGTACTTTGCAATACAGATTTTGTCGTCTCCATCGAAGGCCGACATGACATCGCGTGAATTCAAATCGCATACCGATGTTGTTGAGATTCATAGCGATGGACGATATAGATATTTCCTTTATCCTCATTCCAATCCCAAATACACCAATACGCATCTCAAGACTGCTAAGACAGAGTTTCCTGATGCTTTCCCTGTTGCCATCGAAAAAGGCAGGGTTATAACATACGATGAAGGTCGTACAAAGTATAACGGAAACTAGGAGATAGGATTATTACATAAAAAATGCTGGTGAACATTTTGTCCGCCAGCATTTTTTTATGAAACGGTTTAATTATTTCTTTTCAAACGCAAGAGCATTGTTCTTGACCGTCACATTGATGGTATCGCCTTCATGAACCTCGTCGCCGATAATCATCTTTGCAACTTGATTCTCAAGCTCGTGCTGGATGTAACGTTTTACCGGTCTTGCACCGTAAATCGGGTCGTAGGCACTGTCGGCAATGAAGTTTACGGCTTCGTCGCTGACGGCAAGTGTGTAGTTGTTGTCGGCCATCTTCTTTACCAAGTGTCCGAGTTGTATCTTTACAATGCCTACAATCTGTTCCTTGCTCAACGGCTTGAAGATGATGGTTTCGTCGATACGGTTGAGGAACTCGGGACGGACAAACGACTTCAAGGTTGCCATTATGTTCTGGCGTGTCTTCTCCTCGTCGTACTTGCCACTGTCGATTTGCTCCTGAATGAACTGCGAACCTATGTTTGAGGTCATTATTATTATGGTGTTCTTGAAGTTCACCGTACGACCTTTGTTGTCGGTAAGACGACCATCCTCAAGTACTTGCAACAGAATGTTGAAAGTGTCGGGGTGTGCCTTTTCGATTTCATCAAGCAGAACAACCGAATAAGGTTTACGCCTTACTGCCTCGGTAAGTTGACCGCCTTCCTCGTAACCGACATATCCTGGAGGCGCTCCAACCAAACGCGAAACGCTGTGCTTCTCCTGATATTCACTCATATCAATACGAGTCATCATATTCTCGTCATCGAACATAAACTCAGCCAACGCCTTCGCCAACTCGGTCTTGCCGACACCGGTTGAACCAAGGAAGAGGAACGAACCTATAGGTCGCTTTTCGTCCTGCAAGCCTGCACGCGAACGCCTTACGGCATTTGCAACAGCGTCAATTGCCTCATCCTGACCAACTACACGCTTGTGAAGTTCTTGTTCAAGGTGCATCAGTTTGAAACGCTCGCTCATTGCCAGTCGGCTAACCGGAATTCCAGTCCAACGGCTGACGATTTCGGCAATGTCTTCGGCATCAACGGTTTCGTCAACCAAGCCCTTGTCGCCTTGAATGGTTTTCAACTTGGCTTTCAGTTCCTCGATGTTGCGCTCGCTTTCTTTGATTTTGCCGTAGCGGAACTCGGCAACCTTGCCGTAGTCGGCATTGCGTTCTGCAACCTCGGCTTCGTGCTTGTAGTTCTCAATGTTCTGCTTCTCGGTCTGTATCTTGTCAACCAAAAGTTTTTCCTCTTTCCACTTCGACATCAACGAGTTGCGTTCGTTGCCAAGTTCGGCGAGTTGTTTTTCTATTTCTTTTACCTTGGATGTGTCGTTTTCGCGTTTCAAGGCTTCCTTTTCGATTTCAAGTTGCTGAATTTTACGGTTCAGAACATCGATTTCTTCAGGAACAGAGTTTACTTCGATACGCAACTTCGAGGCTGCTTCATCAATAAGGTCTATAGCCTTATCTGGCAAAAACCTTTCTGTGATGTAACGGTTTGAGAGTTCAACTGCGGCAACAATTGCCTCGTCGAGGATACGCACCTTGTGGTGGGTTTCGTAGCGTTCCTTCAGACCACGAAGTATTGAAACTGAACTTGCAATGTCTGGTTCGTCAATCATAACTGTTTGGAAACGACGCTCGAGAGCTTTATCCTTCTCAAAATACTTTTGGTATTCATCAAGGGTGGTTGCACCGATGGCGCGAAGTTCGCCACGTGCAAGTGCCGGTTTCAAGATGTTTGCGGCATCCATTGCTCCCTGCGATTTACCTGCACCGACCAAAGTGTGGATTTCATCAATGAAAAGCACAATTTCACCATTGCTTTCAACGACCTCCTTAACCACGGCTTTCAGTCGCTCCTCGAATTCTCCCTGATATTTTGCACCTGCGATAAGCAGACCCATATCCAACGAATAAATCTTCTTGGATTTTAGGTTGTCGGGGACATCGCCCTTGACGATTCGTCCAGCAAGACCTTCGGCGATAGCGGTTTTACCAACGCCAGGTTCACCTATTAATATAGGGTTGTTCTTGGTACGCCTAGTAAGGATTTGCAAAATACGGCGGATTTCATCGTCACGACCGATGACGGGGTCAAGTTTGCCACTCATTGCGCGCTCGTTGAGGTTGATAGCGTACTTGCCAAGCGCGTCGTAGGTGTCTTCTGCCGACTGCGAGTTCACTGTACTGCCCTTACGGAGTTCGAGGACGATGTTTTTCAGGCTTTCCTTGTTGAAACCAGCATCGCGCATCATCTTACCAATGCTTTCCTTGCTTTCGGCAAGTGCCATGATGATGTGTTCTACGGAAATGAATTTGTCGTTCATTTCGGTTTTCTTCTTGTCGGCATCGATGAGGATGCGGTTGGTGTCCTGTGAAATGTAAGGTTCGCCACCCTGGACTTTTGCGTAGCGTGAAACTATGCTTTGGACTGTAAGTTCAAAGTTACGCTTGTCGATTTCCAGTTTGCTGAGCATATAGCTCATAATATCGGGCGATTCGCTAAGCACCGCAAGAAGCAAATGCCCGGGCTCTATCGCCTGATGTCCATTTTCGCTCGCGATAATCTGCGATTTCGAGATTATCTTCTGAGCTTTCGTTGTAAAATCTTCTATATTCATAATTCTTCAATTTTTTTCAGTTAAACGTTGACCGCTACAGCAATTTATTTGCCGAGAAAAATGAATGTGATTTTAATTCGTTGATTTATAAGTAACTGGATGTTTTAAAGGAATTGCTATTGTGACATAATGGCATAATATGAAGGGGTTTTTATGACATAAAGTCAGATGTTGATTCGTTTGTGAGGCTTACAATGCATTGTATGCCTACATGTTAAATCGTTAAATCATTGAATTATTGAATCATCAAATCATCAAACCTAGAAACAAAGAAACTAAAAACCAGAAATTTATTTAATCTTTTTCTCCTCTTTCCCTTTTTTCCACATCTGCCAGCTATTGAACAGGTTCTGCCAGATTGAATATAGGGCAGGGAAGACCGATGCCAGAGGATTTAGGTAAGTGTTGGCCATCCAAATTCCCATGGCAGTGTTTTTTTGTCCAAGTAACTGACCTCCAGCCATCTTGTCTCCATATTTTTTGCCAAGCCATTTGCCTAAGCCAAATTGTATCACGCAGAATATTAGCGAGGCGATACCCAATGCTATTATGCTTCCGAGGTTTTCCTTGCCATACAGGAACATGAAATCGATTGTCTGACCAAGTGTAAAAAGCAGAGCCAACGCCCATAGGTAGAATGATACGCCCTTTATTTTGCAAAGGAATCCGTTAACTTTCGGCAGCCAGTGCTGCATGCAAAGTGCTAGTATGAACGGAAGTGCTATAATAGGGCTTACTCGCTTTAGTATCAACCAGAAAGAATCAAGAAACGGCATATCCTGTTGTTGTCCGATAAACGAAAAGTATATTGGAGCAACTACTGCTACCATAAGGTTTCCAAGTATTGTGTAGGTGGTCACTGTTTCACGGTTGGCACCAAGCATGCACGATATTACAACCACCGAGGCCGCAACAGGACACAATACTCCCGCCAGTATTCCTTCGGCTATGGCGTCACCTCCACCTAATAGCATCACCAGCCAGTAACTTCCCATGCTAACGACAATCTGGAAAAGCATGAGCCACACATCTAGCATGGTGATTTTTAGCTTCTTGACATCAACAGCGGCAAAGTTGAGCAGCAGCATTGCAAAAATGAGAATTGGTACATACGGCGTGAACATGGCGCAGTACTTATGTAGCAACAATCCGAGGACTATTGCTATAGGAAGTACGAAACTGCGGAACTTGTTCATTTTGTCTCTGTATATTTTTCGGGCGCGAAATTAATAATAATGTTATACCTTTGTCAAAACATTTTTTCAATGAAACAGATATTATTTACATTAGTTTTATTCATTATGATGACAATGTGTGCAAATTCGCAGAACTCTAAGGTTCTTGTGGTTTATTATTCTTGGGGTGGAAATACCCGTGTTGTGGCAGAAAAGCTTAAGGCTCAACTTGATGCCGACATTGTTGAGATTGTACCCGAAACCGCTTATCCAACCGACTATTCGGAGTGCGTTGCTCAGGCTCGCAAGGAGACAAAGGCAAATTTCAGACCTACAATCAAGACAAAAGTCGAAAATCTTGGAGACTATGATGTTATTCTTGTCGGTACGCCAAACTGGTGCAGTACTATCGCTCCGCCTGTTGCAACTTTCCTTGAGCAGAACAAGTTCAATGGCAAGAAGGTCGCCTTGTTTGTAACTCATGGAGGTGGTGGATTGTCAAGGTGCGAATCGGATATGCGCAATATTGTATCGAATGCTTATTTTCTGAAGTCAGGCGTATTTAGTGGTTCGAATGTTGCATCGTCCGATGACGATATTGCCAAGTGGCTCAAGGAAATAGGATTGAAATAAAAATACGAAATGTCATCGGCTCAGTCCGAAATCAAGGAAAAGTTATGGAACAGCAACTACACTAAAGTGTGGATTGCCAACTTCATGATTTTCTTTTCGTTCATGCTTTTGGCTCCTATGTTGCCACTTTACATGAGCGATACTTTCGATGCCAACAAAGATATTATAGGTATAGTTCTTTCGGGCTATACGCTCACGGCATTGCTAATTCGTCCGTTCAGTGGTTTCTTTGTTGATAGCTTTCCTCGCAAGAAGGTTCTGCTGATATGCTATTTCCTGTTCTTCATATTTTTCGCAGGTTATCTTGCCGCGGGAACTTTGATAATTTTCGCCATTGTGAGGACTTTGCATGGTGCTCCATTCGGTGCGACAACAGTATCGAACAGTACGGTTGCTATCGATGTGCTTCCACCATCGCGACGTGCAGAAGGGATTGGATACTACGGACTGAGCAACAATATTGCATCGGCAATTGGTCCATCGGTGGCAATATGGATACACGAAATGACAGGCAGTTACGATTTGATTTTCCTTTTGTCGCTGATATTTGCAGGAATCGGCTTTGCCGTAAACTCGACACTTAAGATTCGTCCGCGCGAAATTGTGCAGAACAAGCCAAAACTATCGTTCGATAGATTTTTCCTTGTCAAAGGTTGGAGTGAGGGGCTTGCAATGGTGTGCTATGCATTTTCGTATGGCGTAATTGCTACATACATAGCTATTTATGGCAAGGAAGAACTTGGTATTACTGGTGGTTCTGGCGTTTATTTCATACTGCTTTCGGCTGGACTTATAATGTCGCGGCTTATTGGTAGTAGGACTTTGCGCGAAGGCAAGATTGTGCGTAACGCTTCTCTAGGAATATGCGTGTCGGTGTGTGGTTATCTTGTTTTTGCCATGTTGCACAATCCCGTTGGATTTTACGCTTCAGCATTAATAATAGGCTTGGGAAATGGTCACATGTGGCCTGCATTTCAGACGATGTTTATAAATTTGGCGCCACATACTCAGCGTGGAACAGCAAATTCAAGCATATTGATTAGCTGGGACATAGGAGTGGGGCTTGGCATTCTTGTCGGCGGTGTTTTCGTTGAACATTTCGGTTATCATAGTGCATTTTGGGTGGCATGGATTTTGAATGCTGTAGGCGTTTTGTTTTATTTCGCGTATGTACGGAATAATTATTTGAAAAACAAATTAAGATAATTTAATATTATGAATATCAGAAGATTAACTTTGGTTTCTGTGGTGATGTTTTCTGCTTTTTGCCTAAGTGCGCAGAAGAGTTTATCGGTTTATATTGACGATACAACAGGCACTCCGACCAATATTCGTTTGGCTCCTAATGGAAAAATCGTTGGCAGTCTGTCCGACACTTGCATATATATGCTTGATGTAAAGAATCCGCAGAATGGCTGGTGGGTTATTGAAGAAAACTCCATCTTTGGAATGTGCGACCATGGAGATAATGAATTTGATTTCAGCAAGAAGTGCAAGACTGCATATATACATTATTCTGTGCTTGGCTTCTCGACAAGAAATTATGGCGGACAAAGATTTGTCTTGTATTCCCAGCCAACTGAGAAATCGGATGAGAACTATGCTTTTACGGAGGAAATAGGTTTGCGACCACTTGATGTTAAGGGCGATTGGGTTTATGTTGAAACATACGACAAGAAACATCGCGGATGGATTCAGTTGGAGAATATCTGCTCAAATCCATTGACAAATTGTTGCTAAAGTTTTTTTGAACGTATTTAGAGTTGTTTTTTATATTGCTGTCCGCTAAAAATTTAAATAATGCGCTATGTTGCATAATATCAATCAGTTAAATTGATGTTTGGTTTATGGGGCTTATTCCTTACCGTCATTGCGGAAGTTAGTCGTAATGCTTTGATAGCCGAAGGCAGAACAAACTTGTTTGCTATGCTAAGGCGCAAAAAGCATCTGCGAAGCAAACATTCACGCGATACGGAA
>JAFZLK010000089.1 GCA_017551515.1 Bacteroidales bacterium
CCAAATAGAACAATATTTTTCCATGAATAGTCCTTGTCATATATCATTTTCGACCAATACAACAATGCCAGCAACACGAAAAATAATCCGAAAATATACGGACGCGCAAGAATCGAATAATATATGGTATATTGGCAAACGGCAACAATCGAAGCAGCAAAAATTCCTGCAGTGCGATTAAACCAAATCCTTGTTACAAAATACATTAGCGGAATACAGGCTATACCCATCAATAAGAATGGCAAACGGATTGCAATCTCGGATGCTCCGAATATCTTCGACCAGAACCATAGAAAGGATTGTACACCAGCAGGATGCCCATCAATCATTACACCTCCGCGTATCAAATCCATAAAATTGTCAAACTGTAACCGTCCAATAGCACTCAACTCGTCATGTGTAAACGGACAGTCGAAAAAGCCGACAAGCCTCAGCACAGCACCTAACACCACTACCGCAAGGAGCGCAATTGCATGTGGACGACTATATTTTTCCTTATCGAAATGCATATTTGAAATTTGATGCAAAAATAAAAATAATTTCCATGTAGGGGTTGGTTTGAAACTGTTTGATGTAGGTTGTGATTGTTTCTGTATTTCTATGGCTACGCCGTTTGAAAGTTTCTAGGTTTAAATGGCTGGCGCCGTTTCTACGCTTCGCTGTTTCAATGGGCTAAAGCCCGTTTGATGGCTTCGCAGTTTCTGTGTTTCTACGCTATCGCTGTTTCTTTGGGCTACGCCCGTTTATATGGCTGAAGCCGTTTCTATGTTTCTAATTTCTGTGGTTCAGTTTTTTCGGAGGCATGAAGGCTCAAAGTCCTACTGTCTCAAAGTCTAACGGTCTTGCTGTCTGTCAGACTGGTCTTCTGCTGGTCTGGTCTTCCGTTGACTTTCAGCCTTTTCTTCTTTTCGCTTGTTAGCCATTATTCATTGTTTCTGCAAAGGAAATATTTTTTCTAAGGCTTGGATTGTTGGTTCAAAAATAAATTTTGCCATTCCATTCCCATTCCTTATATTTGCCTTCGGTTTGGTTCGCCAAGCCGTACATATTGATTAACGAAGCGTTATGCTCGTCTTGCAGTCGGAAATGTGAGAAACTTCTAAAGGCAAAGAGAGCATAAGAGTTCGCGCGTACTGCGTGGGCTGTTATGACTGCATCTTGCCTAAAGGTAAATCTCACAACCTCCGACTGAAGAAGTGGTATATCAGTGCCACGCTTCTTTTGTTTAATTGCCTATGGGGTACTGGTGGGCAGAGAAAAGGGATATAATTATGAGAAGATTTTTTCTTGCATTCCCATTGGTATTGCTGATGGCGACAATCGCGAATGCTCAGAATCTCGACCGCATTAGCCTCAGTTCTGGCGGTGCAGCTGGCGACAATGTCAACTATGTCCTCGGTGAGACATTCAATTTCACTATGGCAACTGGCGGAAGCGATGGCATTAGCCTCGAAAGCGGTTCGCTCAGCAGTGATGAGAATACCGGTGGCGATATTCCCACCATTTTGCAAAATGCCTCCGAAATGCCATCGCAGATTGAGTGCTACCCGAATCCTGTAACCGACATTCTTACCATTGATTTCAATGGCACTGATGGTGTTAATGGTATTGCGGTTTTCAATGCGATAGGACAAATGGTGCTGCAGACACCTGCAAATGGTGACAAGGCATACCTGAATGTAAAGGCATTGCCGGCAGGCAGTTATTTTGTCTCGGTGACGAACGGAAAGGATGTTATTGCAGTGAAAAAGGTGGTGAAACAATGAACAATTGATAATTAATAATGGATAATTGGCTGACAAGATGCACAAGCGTTTTCGCTAAAGCTCAAACGGATTATGAGTCGCTATCGCGAGAACGGCGCAGCCCTCAACGCAGTTAAATCTTACAAATCGACACAAATCTTACAAATATGTGATTTGTCGAATTTGAAAAGATTTGTAGAATTTCTGCCCGTCAGGGCACTCCAAAACAACCAACAACCATTGCAACAATTGTAGGCTCGCAATGCCTTGCGAGCAAATGAAATAGAAACATTAAAAAAATTATTAGATATGAAAAAAATAATATTCACAGTCTGCCTCCTTATGGCAGCAATGTTCCTGACTGCACAGGATGTGCCGCAGGCAATTAATTTTCAGGCTATTGCGCGTGATGCAAATAGCGAGATAATGGCTAACACGCCTATTATGATTCAGTTGACAATCCTCGACGGCTCGCCAGAGGGTACACAGGTTTACCGCGAGATTCGCTCGCTGACGACCAACAACTACGGTTCGTTTTCGTTCCAGATTGGTCGCGACCCGTACATCTCGCTCGGCGAATTTGCCGACATTGATTGGGCTGGTGGTCGCAAATTCTTGAAATTAGACTACGACCCCACGGCAACCCTCTCGTTCAACCTCTCTCTTGGTACGATAGAGTTTGTTAGTGTTCCATACGCATTTGCAGCAGGTTCTGTATCTTATATTGATGCGACAAGCGCCAACGATGGTGATGTCCTTGCCTACAATGCAACTACAGGCCGTTTTGAACCAATATCAATGAGCGGTGCCGGTGGCGGAATAACCGTAGAGACCGACCCAACCGTTCCCGACTGGGCAAAGGCGGACACCAAGCCAACCTACGACTATTCAGAAATTGAAAATACCCCCGACCTTAGCGGATATTTGACAACAGAAAACCAGAATTTGTCAGATGTAATGTCTATTAATAATTCGGCTAGTAACAACCAGATAAAGAATCTCGCAGACCCCACTGATGCACAGGATGCAGTTACCAAATCATACGTTGATAACCTTATAGCACAATTGCAGGCTGCAATTGAGGCACTAACACCTTCTGTTCCAACCGTAACAACTTCTGCGGCTAGTAATATAACTACTAGCGGTGCAACCCTCAGCGGTAATGTTACCTCTGACGGCAATTCACCCATAACAGAATGTGGATTTATGTATGGCATAAGCGCAGATGATCTTTCGCAGAGCATACAGAGCGATAGCGGAACAGATAGTTTTACAGCAAATCTTACCGACTTAGCTTCAGGTACTACCTACTTCTATAAGGCATACGCTACCAATCGTGAAGGTACTGGCTATGGAGAAGTACAATCATTCACAACTACAAGTATTATTGTTGGTGCTTTATCTGGGTTCTTCTCTGTATCCGAAACTCAACAGGTACGTTTTTCACAAGGAAACTTACAATATCAAGCATCTTCAAATACATGGCGTTTTGCCGAAAACCAATGGGATGTTATAGGCAATGCCAATAGTAATATTTCTTCTTCATATAGCGGCTGGATTGACTTGTTTGGTTGGGGAACAAGCGGTTATGACAATAAATATCCGTGGATGACAAGTGAAAACCAAACTGACTATGGAGACAATCAAAACAATATTGAAAACACAAATTATGATTGGGGACAATATAACCCCATATCCAACGGAGGCAATCAGGCAGGTCTTTGGAGAACACCGTCTTCGCAAGAAATGAATTATATGATTTACGGCAGACCAAATGCAGATAATCTTTATTCTATGGGAGTAGTAAACGGCAGGCATGGTTTAATCATACTTCCTGACAATTGCATTTTGCCAGAAAACATATCGTTTACACCTGCTTATAAACAGTTTACTGATGACGTTAATAATTTCTCGATGGAAGAATGGAGTCAAATGGAGGCTGTTGGTGCGGTATTTTTACCCGTAGCAGGAGTTAGAATTGGAACGGAAGTTTCTCAAGTTGATGAATCTGGATATTACTGGTCAACAGATATTTTAACACCAGAAGACGGTGCTAGAGAAATGTGGTTTGGAAGGATGTACATTTATTATAATCCAGGCATTGGAGGTTCTGCAGGTCGTCATGTTGGATATTCGGTCAGACTTGTTAGCAGGAGTGACAATGCTGGCGGAGAAACGACAGGTTCAATGCCAAGCGTAACCACTGGTACTGCATCAAATATTACATCTACTGGAGCAACCCTTAATGGAAATGTTACTTCCGATGGCGGAGTTACAGTAACAGCTCGCGGATTTATATATGGCATTAGCGCAGACAATCTCTCGCAGACAGCGCAGAGTGGTAGTGGGTCTGGTAGTTTTAACAAAACACTTACAGACCTTTCGCCTAGTACTACCTACTATTATAAGGCATACGCAACCAATAACTTAGGAACAGCATACGGAGAAGTAAGGTCGTTTACAACAGAGTCGGCAGCAACCACAGGCACGGTAAACGGACACGACTGGGTTGACCTTGGATTGCCAAGCGGCACCAAGTGGGCGACTTGCAATGTCGGAGCAACTAATCCAGAGTATTTTGGAAACCACTATGCATGGGGAGAAATAACAACCAAGGAGGTTTATAACAGCAGCACATATACATATTCAGATAATCCTACAACGCTCCCCCAAAATGCAGATGTTGCTACTGTCAACTGGGGAACAGATTGGCGTATGCCGACATCTACAGAAATGCAAGAATTGATAAACAATTGTACTCATGTTTGGACAACCATAAATGGATCAAATGGACGACTTTTTACTGGACCTAATGGTAACAGCATATTTCTTCCTGCTGCCGGTGTTTACTCTGGTAGTACTTACTGGCATAATAATGATGGAGGATTTTATTGGTTAAGTTCAATTAGCACAAATAACTCGTCAAGTGCGTGGGATTTTTACTTTTATTCGGATTCATACGACATGGATGACAATACTTCTTACCGTTTCTATGGTCAATCCGTTCGCCCTGTTTTAGCATCTGCTGAATCATCTGATAATACATCTTTTACCGACACCCGCGATGGCATTACTTATTCTACTGTAACTATTGGTTCGCAGATTTGGATGGCAGAGAACCTTCGCTACGAGGGCGATATACCTTTAGGCAGCACAGCAAGTACAACAACCGCCTACCGCTACTATCCTAACAACAACAGCAGCAACGTTGCAACCTACGGCTATTTGTACAACTGGACTGCTGCAATGAACGGCGCAAGCAGTAGCAGTAGCAATCCGAGTAGTGTGCAGGGGATTTGTCCTAACGGCTGGCACTTGCCAAGCAGTGCTGAGTGGATACAATTGTCAGATGCTTTGGGAAACCATGATGCAGCTAAACTTGCAGGAAATGCTGATCTATGGCCTAGTGGTTGCTCAATTACAAACTCTTCCTATTTTGGCACAAGTGGCTTTAATGCTTTGCCTGCTGGTAGTTATAATGGTAGTTATGCTGATTTTGGAGGAAATACATCCTTCTGGTCAACAACAGAGAATAATAGTAACAATGCAGTTCGACGTACTATCAATAGTTACAATACAAATCTATACAATGACAATGCAAATAAGATTTGCGGATTCAGCGTTCGTTGCGTAAAGAATGAATAAAAGTAGATTTACGGATTTAGAATTATAAAATTACAGCAGTCTGCAAAGGTCGGCTGCTGTTTTTTTTTATTGCAAATGGGTAACGCAAGCCCTGAAAGGGCGAAACAGCACAATCGTGGATGCAATCCACGGAAATTGGCACATATCGCCACCAGCCCCGAAGGGGCGAAAGAACCATATCAAATCTTTCAACAAAATTCTTTTCTATGGTATTGGAATAAATATTAAATTTGCGGTCTAACAAATAAAAAACAGAGATGAGAAAATTATTCGCATTATTGACAATCGCGCTAATGTTCAGCGCAAGTGCAAGTTTCGCATGCACAAATTTCATTGTTACCAAGGGCGCATCAAACGATGGTTCTGCATTCCTCAGCTACGCCGCAGACAGCCATGTGCTATACGGTGAACTTTACTATCGTCCTGCAACCGACTATCAGCCAGGCACGATGATGAAAATATACAACTGGGATACAGGACAATATCTAGGCGACATCCCTCAGGTACTCCACACCTACAATGTTGTTGGAAATGTTAACGAATGCCAGCTTGCAATCGGCGAAACCACTTACGGAGGCCGCGAGGAACTCTGGGAAGGCGATGGCATCATTGACTACGGAAGCCTCATCTACCTTGCTTTGCAACGCGCAAAGAACGCCCGCGAAGCCATAAAGGTTATGACAGAACTTATGAGCAAGTACGGATATGTCAGCGAAGGCGAATCGTTCTCCATCGTTGACAAGGACGAAGCTTGGATTCTAGAAGTTATAGGCAAGGGCAAAGGACAGAAAGGTGCTGTTTGGGTTGCAAGAATGATTCCCGATGGATATGTTTCGGCTCACGCCAACCAGGCAAGAATCACCACTTTCCCACAGGCAACAAAGAAGAGCAAGGATGTCGTTACTTTCAAGAACATCGACAAGCTCCTCACCGACAAGAACATAACCTGCGTTTATGCTGACGATGTTATCACTTTCGCTCGCGAAAAAGGTTATTTCAAGGGCAACGATGCTGATTTCAGTTTCTCCGACACATACGCACCAGTTGATTTCGGTGGCGCTCGCTTCTGCGAAATCCGCGTTTGGGCTTTCTTCAACGATGTTGCTGAAGGTATGGACAAGTATTGGGAATATGCAAAAGGCACCAAAATTGAATACGATGCAAACGGCTACGCAACCAACAGAATGCCATTGTGGGTAAAACCTGCTAAGCCTGTAACTCTCGAAACCGTAATGCACAACATGGGCAACCACCTTGAAGGTACCGAACTCGATATGAGCAAGGGAATGGGCGCTGGTCCTTTCAACTGCCCTTATCGTTGGAGACCAATGACTTGGGAATACAACGGAAAGAACTACATCCACGAAAGAGCAACAGGAACTCAGCAGACAGGTTTCTCGTTTGTTGCACAACTCCGTGGCAATTTGCCAGATGTAATTGGTGCAATCAACTGGTTTGGTGTCGACGACTGTGCAACAACAGTTTATGTTCCAATGTACGCATCAATCACCGAAATTCCTTACGCTTACCGAGAAGGCAATGGTTCGATGATGAAATTCAAACCAGATGCTGCATTCTGGATTTTCAACCTTGTATCAAACTTCGCTTACACTCGCTACTGCGACATGTATCCCGAAATTGAGACAGTAAGACGCGACCTTCACAGAAGTTTCAAGGACGAGACTGCTAAGATTGAAGGCGACCTCCGCGAAGAAGCAGCAAACAATCCGCAGAATGTAGCTAAGAAACTTACCGAATATTCGGCTAAAGCATCAGAGAATACAATGGTAACTTGGCAGAACCTCTTTGCTAGCTTGTTCACCAAATACGTTGACGGTAACATTAAGACCGAACGCGAAGTTCCCGAAGGTTACAAGTACTATGCGCCAGAAGTTAAGCAGCCAAAATATGGAAACGACTGGTACAGAAGAATTGTCGAAGACGACACGAATCATTTATTAGAAGCAAAATAAACATTAACATAAACAATTAAAAAACAAATTAATAAAATGAAGACTTCAAAAGATTACATCGAACTGGAAGCAAAGTACGGAGCACACAACTATCATCCGCTACCAGTAGTTTTTGCAAAGGCTAAAGGCGCAAAGGTTTGGGACGTTGAAGGAAAAGAATATTATGATTTTCTTTCGGCTTACTCAGCAGTAAACCAAGGTCACTGCCACCCGAAAATCGTTAAGGCCTTGACCGACCAAGCACAGAAGCTCACATTGAGTTCAAGAGCATTCTACAACGACTGCCTTGGCGAATGGGAAGAATATGTAACCAAGTATTTCGGATACGACAAGGTTCTCCCGATGAACTCTGGTGCAGAAGCAGACGAAACAGCTCTTAAGCTCGCTCGCCGCTGGGGTACTGTAGTAAAGGGTATTCCAAACGATGAAACTTTGATCGTATGTTGCGAAGGCAACTTCCACGGTCGTACAATCACCATCATCACCATGTCAAACGACCCAGATTCGTATGCAAACTATGGTCCTTTGACTCCTGGTTTCATCCGCATTCCTTACAACGATCCTGCTGCTTTGGAAAAGGTACTCGCAGAAAAGGGTGACAAGGTTGCCGGTTTCCTTCTTGAACCAATCCAGGGCGAAGCTGGTGTTTATGTTCCAGATGAAGGCTACCTCAAGAAATGCTACGACATCTGCAAGAAGTACAATGTATTGTTCATGGCTGATGAAGTACAGTGCGGTATCGCTCGTACAGGTAAGATGCTTGCTTGCGACCATGAAGGTGTTCGTCCCGACATCCTTATCCTCGGTAAGGCTCTCGGCGGTGGCGTATTCCCGATTTCGGCAGCATTGGCAGACGATGAAATCATGTTGACAATAAAGCCAGGTGAACACGGATCAACATTCGGTGGTAACCCATTGGCAACACGCGTAAGTATCGCAGCTTTGGAAGTTATCAAGGAAGAAAAGCTCACCGAAAGAGCAGAATACCTTGGTAAGATTTTCCGCGAGGAAATCATGAAGATCAACTCACCGATGATTGAAAAGGTTCGCGGTAAAGGTTTGTTGAACGCAGTTATCATAAAGCCTATGAACGGCAAGGAAGCATGGGATGTTTGCTTGAATATGGCTGAAAACGGAGTTCTTGCAAAACCGACACACCAGCACATCATCCGCTTCGCTCCTCCTCTGGTAATCAGCGAAGAAGAATTGCGTGATGCTATCGAAAAAATCAAAAAGTCGATACTTTCATTCTGCTAAGATTTTCCAGATTATATTAAAAGGTCGTTTCGAAGGAGACGACCTTTTTTTATCAATCCATAACTTCGTCAATCGTAAATAAAATTTTATCTTTGCACACAAATTTACACATCGTGCCCAAGCGACTTCTACTCATAGTGCATCACCGACCGAACCGCTCGCCCGGACAGCGTTTCCGAATCGAGCAGTTTTTGCCCCGCCTCGAAAAAGCAGGCTACGAAGTCACTTTCTCCAACATCATTAGCGAAAAGGACGACAAGACTTTCTACTCGCACGGCCATTACTTTGGGAAACTTATGTTCGTGATAAAGAGCTTTTTCCACAGAATGAAGGATGTCCGCAGAGCAAAGAATTTCGACCTTGTGTTCGTCTACCGCGAAGCATATATGTTAGGCACGACAATCTTCGAGCGCAAAATTGCAAAGATCGGAGTGCCAATGATTTTCGACTTCGACGACTCCATCTGGCTGAACGACACCAGCGAAGGCAATCAGAACCTCGCTTGGATGAAACGCACAGAAAAGACAAACGAAATTTGCCAGTATGCTACGCTCGTGAGCGTTGGTAACCAATATCTTGCCGACTACGCGAAACAATTCAACAACAACATTTTCATACTGCCGACAGTAATAAACACCAACTACCACAAGCCAACCGAGAAAAAAACACACAACGGCATTTGCATCGGCTGGACAGGCACGCAACCCACTCTCAAGCACTACGAAACTGCCTTCCCCGTGCTGAAACGCATCGAGGAAAAATATGGCAACAAAGTATACTTCAAGGTGATAATGAACTCAAAAACATGGCAAAGTGAAATTCCCGACACCAAAATCGTGCAATGGTCGGCAGAAAACGAAATCGAGGAGCTTTGTGAGTTCGACATTGGCATAATGCCCCTGCCCGATGACAAGTGGAGCCGTGGTAAGTGCGGATTCAAGGGACTGCAATGCATGGCGCTCGAACTACCTGTGGTAATGTCGCCAGTAGGTGTGAACAAAGACATAATAGATGACGGACAAAACGGTTTCCTCGCTGACACCGAGAATGAATGGGTGGAAAAATTGTCAAAACTCATCGAATCCGAGGACCTTCGCCGTGAAATTGGCAAGAATGCCAGACAAACTGTCGAGGAACGTTTCTCGGTAACGGCATGGGAAGACAAGGTTGTAGAAACCTTTGATGCACTATTAACGAAAAAGAAATAGGCACTTCCACTCAACGCAACCCGACTTCGGAGAAGTCAAATATCTATAACCTCCAAGCAAAAAAGTAATCTGACTTCGGAGAAGTCGAATATCTATAACCGCAAAACGAAAAACGCATCCCGACTTCGGAGAAGTCGAATATCTATAACCGCCAAACGGAAAAAGCAACCGACTTCGGAGAAGTCGCATACATATAACTGACAAACAAAAACTTGCCACGACTTCGGAGAAGTCGAACATAATAACACTCAACGCAAAAACAAATTTAACAACAAAACAACATTTCACATCTACAATAATTCTTATCTTTGCAGAAAATGTACATACGATGAAAAAGATATTCGCGATATTAGCAAGCATATTATTAATAGGTACTACCCTATTTGCGCAGACCGAACCAGTAAAGCAAGCAAAGAAATTCGAACGACTGCTCAACTACATTGATGCCATGTATGTTGACACCGCAGACATAGCAAAAATAACAGAAACAGCAATCATAAAGATGCTACAGGAACTTGACCCACATTCGGCATATATCAGTGCCGACGATGTTGCTAAGTCTAAAGAACAACTAGATGGAAGTTTCGATGGCATTGGAGTACAGTTCCGCATTATTCAGGATACTATTGTAATTCAAGATGTTATCTCTGGAGGTCCATCCGAAAAAGTCGGACTGAAATCAGGCGACCGCATTGTAAAGGTTAACGATGAAGTTGTCGCTGGTATAAAAATCGACAACTCGGGCGTAGCAAAGCGTCTGCGTGGCAAAAAAGGCACAAAAGTTACTGTTGGAATTATGCGTACAGGCGAAAAGAATCTATTATACTTTGAGATCATCCGCGATAAAATTCCAATTCACAGCGTTGATGCATTCTACACCGTTGGCGATGTAGGATATGTGAAACTCAATAAGTTCGCCCGTACCACCGAAGCCGAAATGGATTCCGCATTCATGTACTTCACACAAAAGAAAGTGAAGAACATAATCCTCGACCTCAGCGACAACACTGGCGGCTACCTTGACCAAGCAGTTACACTTTGTAGTCGATTCATAGAGCCAAACAAGTCTATAGTTTACACACAAGGTGAGAAGATGCCTCGCTACGACTACAATTCCAAGGAAATGTCCGCCGACAAGATTAACCGCAACGGTAAGCTCGTCGTCATCATCAACGAAAACTCGGCATCAGCAAGCGAAATAACATCGGGTGCAATACAGGACTGGGACAGAGGCGTTCTCGTTGGTCGTCGCTCGTTCGGCAAAGGCTTGGTACAAAGGGAGATGAATCTCACCGATGGTTCTATAGTCCGCCTGACAATAGCCCGTTACTACACACCATCTGGACGATGCATACAGAAGCCTTACAGCAGCTACGAGGAATACAACAAAGACCTGCTCAACCGCTACAACCACGGCGAATACTACCACAAGGACAGCATAAAATTCAACGACAGCTTGAAATACAGCACTTTGAAATACAAGCGTACAGTTTACGGTGGCGGTGGCGTAATGCCAGATGACTTTGTTCCGCTTGATACCACATTGCGCTCAGACTATCACCTTGCAATACAGCGCAAAAACATTTTCTTCCCAACAATTTCGGAATACATCGACAAGCATAAGGATGAACTGAAAAAGAAATACAAAGACGAAGAAGATTTTGCCCAAAACTTTACAGTTCCCGATGATTTTATGAAAATGATGCAGGAGAAAGCCAAGGAATCTGGGATTAAGCTTGATTCTCTCAAAAAGGCGACACCAGAGCAGGAACTTTACCTGAAGAATCACATCAAATCGTCGATGGCAAGCGATGTCTGGGGCAGTCCCGCCTTCTGGCGTGTATTCAACGAAAAGGACCCGACTGTAATGCGCGCCTTCGAAATCATTAACGATGATAAACTATACAATACGCTACTGAAGAAGAAATAAACGATTGTTTGAATGAAAAAACGATATTTGTAGCATCGCAATGCTTTGCGATGGTTCTTGTACGTTATCCATACATATCCAACAGATGCTGAAACAAGTTCAGCATGACCCTAGGGGGGATTGTTCATTGTCAATTGTTAATTGTACATTTCCACTACATATCCGACAGATGCTGAAACAAGTTTAGCATGACCATAGGGGGATTATTCATTATACATTGTCAATTGTTCATTGTCAATTGTTCATTATCCACTACATATCCAACAGATGCTGAAACGAGTTCAGCATGACCCTAGAGGGGATTGTTCATTGTCAATTGTTCATTGTCAATTATACATTGCCAATTCATACATCACGCAAGTACAATGGCATCCCTTTCCGCAAACGGGACATGAATACCCCTTTGCAATGCTGTCTGCATACCAATAGTCAGGAATTTCAAGAACAGGAAAGAAACCATTTCTGCGGAAAATAACATCAGAATTTACAATGTCATCATGCTTCCATAGCGGCGACATAATTTTCTTTGCACCAATGCTCTGCAAATAATCCACAGCTTTGGCAACCAGCACAGTACCTATCCCCAGCCCAGAATGATCGGGATTAACAGCAACAGTCCTAACATACGACTTGCCATCCTGACCAACATACGACAAGCAGAATCCAACACATTTTTGCAACTCAACATCTTCTACAACAATGACATTGCAAGCAGACAAATCATCAACAGTAATATATTTCTCACCAAGTTGCACATCGGCAATGGCAAGAATATCATCGGTATCGGCAGGTTGAAAGTTGCGTATTCTTATCATGACTAACGATTTGCGCACAAACTTATAAAAAAAATGAAAAGAAGCCAAAAAAAACAAGGATAATGATGCTTCAAAAAATCGCAAATAAGTTTTATTTTTGCGCAAAATTAATTTTTAAAGTCATGGAAGGAAAACTTTACTTATATAACACGCTTTCACGCACGAAAGTGGAATTCAAGCCAATAAAACCGCCATTCGTTGGAATGTATGTCTGCGGTCCAACCGTTTACGGCGATGCACATCTGGGACACGCTCGTCCGGCAATCACTTTCGACCTTTTGTTCCGCACACTCACAGCTTTGGGATACAAGGTTCGCTATGTGCGCAACATTACCGATGTTGGTCACCTTGAACACGATGCCGATGAAGGAGAGGACAAAATTGCAAAGAAAGCACGCCTCGAACAGCTTGAGCCAATGGAAGTTGCGCAGTACTACACCAATCGCTACCATCATGCAATGGAAAAGTTGAATGTACTTCCTCCTAGCATCGAACCGCACGCATCGGGACATATTCCAGAGCAGATAAAGTTCGTGGAGAAGATTCTTGATGCTGGCTACGCATACATCAGCGAAGGCTCGGTTTACTTCGATGTGGAAAAGTACAACCAGAAATACCACTACGGAAAATTGTCGGGACGCAACATCGAGGAACTTCTCGAAACCACCCGTGAACTGGATGGTCAGACCGAAAAACGCCGTAGCATCGACTTTGCACTATGGAAAAAGGCAGCTCCCGAACACATAATGCGTTGGGAATCACCTTGGAGCGACGGTTTCCCGGGCTGGCACATGGAATGCTCGGCAATGGCTACCAAATATTTGGGCGAAGAATTCGACATCCACGGCGGTGGCATGGACTTGATGTTCCCTCACCACGAATGCGAAATCGCACAATCGACCGCTGCTCTCGGACACGAGTCGGTACACTACTGGGTTCACAACAACATGATTACCATCAACGGACAAAAGATGGGCAAGTCGTTAGGAAATTTCATCACTCTTGATGAATTTTTCAACGGCACATCGCACAAGAATGCAGAAGGCAAGGAACTGATAGAGAAGCCTTATTCGCCTATGACAATAAGATTCTTCATACTTCAGGCACACTACCGCGGAACACTTGACTTCTCCAACGAAGCACTGCAGTCTGCAGAAAAAGGCTTGGCAAGACTTATGGAAGCATACGCACGCCTCGAAAAACTTACGCCATCAGCAACTACAACTGTTGATGTAAAGGATTTGCGCAAGAAATGCGAAGAAGCCATCCTTGATGATCTCAACACCCCAATCGTTATTTCGCACCTGTTTGATGCTACAAAGGCGATAAATACGCTTGCCGATGGAAAGGGAACAATCACAAAAGAAGACCTTGACGAACTGCGTGGAACGTTCAAATTGTTTGTCGAGGACATTCTAGGTCTGCAAGTTGCTGATAATGGTGACAATGGCAAAATGGAAGCTTACAAGAAAGCTGTAGATTTGCTATTGAACATCCGTCTCGAAGCCAAGCAGAACAAGGACTGGGCAACCAGCGACAAGATTCGCAACGAACTCACCGCATTGGGCTTCAACATCAAGGACAAGAAGGACGGATTTGAATGGGATTTGTAGAAGGCAAACAGGCTTACAGTCTTGCTGTCATGCTGTCTTACAGCCTTACAGCCTGCTTGACAGGTCTTCTGCTTGACATCAAGACATTAGCCGTCAAGCCTCTGACTATCAAACCACAAAAAAAGTTTTCAAAAAACAGCAAAAACCTATTTTATTTTAGGGGAAAATAAAATATCTTTGCAAATTGAAAAATTTGGTCAAAAAATGGGTGAAGTAGAATATAAGGCGCAACTTGAAAATCTGAGTTCCAATGTGGACAAGATTGCGTCGTACTGCAATTCGCTCATCGAAACAAACGCCAAATTGACAAAAGAGATTGAAAACTTGAATATTGAACTTAACATAAAAAAAGAAAGATTAATAGAAATAGAAAAAAGATACAATGACCTGAAGCTAGCACAAGCCTTTAGCAGTCCGTCAATGGAAGGCAACAAGGAAGCCAAGCAGAAGATCAACAAAATAATACGGGAAATAGAAAACTGCATTACTCTTTTAAAAAAGTAGTTAGAACACAATGGAAAACGACGATAGATTAACGATATTGACTATAAACCTGAATATTGACGGCAGAAGTTATAAACTCAACATCCCCAAGGGTGATGAAAAGAAAGAGGAGTTGCTGAGAAAGTCGGCTAATGTCATGAACTCGTTAATTGAACACAAAAGGAAAACCTCAGCGGGAATCATAACCGACGACCGCGACATCGTTGTGCTTGCACTATTGAACTTTGTATATAAGACTTTGAGCAACGAAATCAATGCCTCCAAGAAAAACGAACAGCTGGAGAACTCTATCATAGAGCTGAAGAACTTGAATTTTAAGCTAGAAGAAATTATCGAATCATTCAACAAACTCAACTGCAAAGAGTAAACGCTCTTTAAAATATTATCGTGGTTTTAAATATTGCCCGTATAAGTCTTTAAGAGGCTGAAAAACTTAACAATTTAAACACAATTGGAGCATCTCTCTGATTATGTACGACAGGCCTTATGGCTCTAATGAGCCAGTTGCATCGCAACCGTTGGAAGCCGGAAATAGTTTGGAGGCTCCGCCCATTCATATCTAGGGGTTTTTTCACGGTTAAAGACTTTACGGGTTTTTTGTTTTATTTTTAAATATATATATATGAGCACTTTAACTATTGGAATCATCATCGGAGTCGCAGCATTTGCAGGCGGCACAGCACTATCGTTTTTCCTTTGGGATCACATTCTTGTGAAGAAAAAGAACAAGATTGTAAGCGAAGCCAAGACTGAAGCAGAAGTCATAAAGAAGGAAAAGGAACTCGCCGCAAAGGAAAAATTCCTGCAACTGAAAGCCGAAAACGACAGAAACTTCAACGAAAAGAACCAGAAGATTGCCGCTGCCGAAAACAGAATCAAGCAGAAGGAAGCCAGCATAACTGCCAAAATGGAGGAAATGCAACGCGCAAAGAAGGAAAACGACACCCTCCGCGAAAACCTAAACAAACAAATTGAACTTGCAGAAAAGAAGGCAGAAGAACTTGACAAGACTCACAAGGCACAGGTTGAAAAACTGGAAAGCCTTTCTGGAATTTCATCAGAGCAGGCAAAGAAGGAACTCATAGAATCAATGCAGGAAAATGCTAAGGCAGAAGCTATTACGCTTATAAACGACATCATTGACGAGGCAAAAATGACCGCCAACAAGGAAGCGAAACGCATCATCCTCGAAACCATTCAACGCGTTGCAACCGAAACCGCCATAGAAAATGCCGTCACCGTATTCCACATCGAAAGCGACGAACTGAAAGGCCGTATCATCGGTCGCGAAGGCCGTAATATCAGGGCGTTGGAAGCTGCAACCGGCGTTGAAATCGTTGTTGACGACACACCAGAAGCAATACTTCTATCAGCATTCGACCCTGTAAGACGCGAAATTGCAAGACTTTCTCTGCATCAGCTTGTTACCGATGGTAGAATCCACCCGGCACGTATTGAGGAAGTAGTAAACAAGACTACCAAGCAAATCGAGGAAGAAATCATCGAAGTTGGTAAGCGCACCTCGATTGACCTTGGCGTACACAACTTGCATCCAGAACTCATCCGCCTCATCGGTAAGATGAAATACCGTTCATCATACGGACAGAACCTGCTGCAGCACTCACGCGAAGTTGCTAACCTCTGCGCAATTATGGCAGCAGAACTCGGATTGAACACCAAACTTGCAAAACGCGCAGGTCTGCTTCACGATATTGGCAAGGTTTCGGACGAAGAACCAGAACTTCCACACGCAATATACGGCATGAAGCTGGCCGAAAAGTACAAGGAAAAGCCTGAGGTATGCAATGCAATCGGCGCTCACCACGATGAAACCGAAATGACAAGCCTCATCGCTCCGATAGTACAGATTTGCGATGCTATCTCGGGTGCTCGTCCAGGTGCTCGCCGCGAAATCGTAGAATCATACATCAAGCGTCTAAAAGACCTAGAAAACCTCGCCCTCTCCTACCCGAGCGTTGTCAAGACCTACGCAATTCAGGCAGGACGCGAACTTAGGGTTATCGTTGGTAGTGAAAAGATTACAGATGCTGAATCAGAACAACTAAGCCTCGAAATCGCAAGGCGCGTTCAGAACGAAATGACTTATCCTGGACAAGTAAAAATTACAGTCATCAGGGAAACAAGATCGGTAAACTATGCAAAGTAAAGGTATTCTACACGATTCTAAGGTACTGGTAACAGGCGGTGCCGGATTTATCGGTTCCAACATTGTTGAGCGTCTGCTAACTCAAAACAACACAATCGTATGTCTTGACAATTTCTCAACTGGCAAGCGTGAAAACATTGAACCCTTTATGAGCGACAGCAACTTTACGCTCATCGAAGGCGACATCCGCGACCTTGAAACATGCCGCAAAGCTTGCGAAGGAATTGAAATCGTACTTCACGAAGCTGCCCTTGGGTCAGTGCCTCGCAGTATAAACGACCCAATTACAACCAACGCGGTTAACATTGGAGGATTCCTCAATATGATTGTCGCAGCACGCGATGCAAAAGTTAAACGCTTCGTATATGCAGCAAGCTCATCTACTTACGGTGATTCAAAGACATTGCCCAAAGTTGAGGGAAATATTGGCAAACCACTGTCACCATACGCAATAACAAAGTACGTAGATGAACTTTACGCAAGTATTTTCGGCAAACTTTACGGCATAAGTACCATTGGCTTAAGGTATTTCAATGTGTTCGGCAAACGTCAAGACCCAGAAAGTGCATACGCGGCAGTTTTCCCGAAGTTCATCAAGGCACTCATAAACCACAAGTCGCCTGTAATCTATGGAGATGGCGAGCAGTCGAGGGATTTCACATACATTGACAATGTAATACAGGCAAATGAATTAGCAGCGACAACCACAAATCCAGAAGCCGAAAATACGGTTTTCAACGTTGCATTCGGAGAAAGCAATTCGCTCAATAATCTTTCCTCTGAGTTAATCACCTATCTATCAGAATTCGACAAAAAAATTGCAAATATTAAAATTGAACATGGTCCCGAAAGACTCGGCGATATCCGCGATTCGCTTGCGTCAATTGAAAAAGCCAAACGGATTCTGGGATACAATCCCCAATTCGATGTCCACGAAGGACTGAAACACGCAATAAAATGGTATTACGAATACTTGAAATAAAAAAAGCCCCGAATTGGGGCTTTTTTATTGAACATCTATTTCTCTAAATCCTCAATTATATTCTTGAAGCATTTCAAACTGCTTTCGATATTCTCAACAATGTCGGCAGCAATTTCCTCCGGCTCGGGAAGATTATCAAGGTCGGTTAGGCTCTTGTCCTTTATCCAGAATATGTCGAGGTTTGTTTTGTCGCGGGCAACAATCTCATCGTAAGTGAACTTACGCCAACGACCTTCGGGATTTTCCTCGCTCCAAGTTTCGGTACGCAGATTGCGATTTTCGGGATTATAGCACTTGATAAAATCGGACAAGTCTTCGAATGTTAGCGGAGACTTCTTTAGCGTGTGGTGAATGTTGGTGCGATAGTCGTAAATCCCAATGTTTCTGGTCTGCACTTCCTTGCTTGCGGGACGATTGTCGAAGAAAAGTACATTTGCCTTTACTCCGTTGGCATAGAAAATACCTGTAGGCAGGCGAAGAATAGTGTGCAGTTCGGTGGTTTTCATCAGTTGCTTGCGAATCTCCTCGCCCGCTCCACCTTCGAAAAGCACATTGTCGGGCAAAACAACCGCCGCCTGACCATTGATTTTCAGCAAGGTCTTGATATGCTGAAGGAAATTCAACTGCTTGTTGGAAGTGGTTTCCCAGAAATCCTGACGGTTGTAACTCAAATCCTCCTTCTCCACTTCGCCGTCCTCGTTGGTAATGGTAATGCTGCTCTTTTTTCCGAAAGGCGGATTGGTAAGCACATAGTCGTAGCGGTTGCCTGTGTCGGACACAAGGGCATCGTTGGGCGAAATGAAATCCTCGCTGTCGAGTTCGCCAATGTTGTGCAGATAAAGATTCATCAGGCACAGACGGCGGGTATTGGCAACAATCTCGTTGCCGAAGAATGTCTTTTTCTTCAGAAATTGCTTCTGGTCTTTGTTCAAAGGCTGCGAAGCAATGTGGTCGTACGAAGCGAGAAAGAAACCGCCAGTTCCGCAAGCTGGGTCTATTATGGTTTTCTCGGGTTTCGGACGCACGCACTCCACCATTGCACGAATCAGCGCACGGGGCGTAAAATACTGACCAGCACCGCTCTTGGTATCTTCGGCATTCTTTTCGAGCAAACCCTCGTAAATTTTGCCTTTGACGTCGGAGCCCATCAGCGACCAATTTTCTCGGTTAATCATCTCGATTACGCGAAGCAATTTGGCAGGATCCTGAATCTTGTTCTGGCTCTTGGTGTAGATTTGCCCCAACATTCCTTTCTCCGTTCCAAGGCTGCGAAGCATCTGCACATAGTAGGCCTCCAATTCGGCACCACGCTTGCTTGTGAGAGTTTCCCAGTCGCACATTTCACCGCCGGGGATTTCCTTTCCTTCGGCATCCTTCAGGCGCGGAAACTTCAATCCCTTGTTGTAAGGCGGTTTGTTCATCTCGTCGGCCATCTTCAAAAAGAGCAGATATGTGATTTGCTCCAAATAGTCGCCGTAACTTACGCCATCGTCGCGAAGGACATTGGCCATATTCCAGATTTTCGATATTATTGTTGATTCGGTCATTGTTGTTGAAATTTATCTTCTTTCCAATTTTTTCGATTATTATTTATATAGGTTTGAATTTTTGTTAATGCATCATTATTACGGACAATATTGTCATAAAAACGGGATTGCCATGCGAAATCGTATCCTAAACGATGTGCATGTTTTGAAACCGCAGATTTATATGATCCCACAATGGATGATAATGTATTCGTCCCTTGGTGTTGGAATCGTTGTTGTCCAATGGTTTTCGGTTTATCAATGGGCAATTTGTTTGGTATTTCATCGCACGATTTTGTCGTGGCAACGGTAGGGACAACGCATGCGTTGTCCCTACCGTTGTCCCCGGTTCCTCCATTATTATTAATCACAATTATGCCATGTATATGATTCGGCATAACCACAAATGCGTCCAATTCAATATTGTCGAAATGGTTTTTTAATTCGTACCATAAAACATCGGCGATGGCACCAACGGGCGACAAATGCATTTCGTTATTGATGATTTCGCCAAAATAATGATCCCTATCTTTTGTGCAAATGGTAACGAAATAAATTGCATTCCATCCGTAATCCCAATTTTGCAATCTTGTTGACGCAGAACGATATTTATTTTGATATTTGTCATTATGTAATTCCATTGCCCAAATATATTGTTTTTGCAGAACATGATAAAGAAAATGTTAGATAATTTTACATTTATGCACTATATGATACACATAATCATTTTTAACAACCGCCTTATTTACAAATAATTGCCATGATTTTTGCACCATTTTCAATACCTATGAAAATAATGCAATCTCAATTTATCGGTTAAATAACCTATAAACACAATCTATCGGCTAAACAACCTATAAATCACCTTACACTAACTCCCCGCTAAATGCCTTTTTGAGTATGCTTTGCCTCAGTGCCTCGGTCTTTTGCAACGATTCGGCAATGTGTGCCTCGGCTGCCTCGGCCTGCGACAGGCGCGATTCTATCTCCTCAACTATGCGCTGCTGCTCGGAAAGTGGAGGAAGAGAAACTCCTAAATTCTCTAAAAAATCAACATTTATATTTTTCTGTGCGGTTGCCGAAGCCTTGTTTTCAATCTCTTGCTTGATTAATTGAATGAAAAGGTTAAAATAATCAAGACTTAACTTATCTTCCTGCGCAAGAATACCAACGACACTATCAGGAAAACATGCATCGAATCCCAAATAAGCTGTTTCTGCAATATTTGCTGCTATGGTTAAACACAATGTTCCTTTCGGCCACAAACGGCTTTGTGCTAACCCTTTTTCTGAATATGTTTGAGAAAATGTTGTTATTGTTCCACCATTAGCTTCACGAATTTCTCCTGTCTGTATAAATGGATATTTACCTCCAAATAATGATTTGTCATTTCTAGGTCTATGTTTCGACCGCCCGCGTTTGATTTCTGCCACTTCTCCCAACTTCACCGTTTCCCATTTCCCATCTTCATTGTTCAGCCAATGGTTTAGCACCGCCTGCCTGTATGTTTTGAGTTGCTGCTGTGCGGCGCGCAGGTGCTCCACGGCTTTGTCGAGTTCGGCAAAAAGGGATTCTATGCGGGAAACTATTTGGTGTTGGGTGGCGAGAGGGGGAAGAGGAATTGGGATGGTTAAATAATCATTGAATTTTAGATTTCTTAAATTATTACTACCTGCTTGATATTTAATAATCTCTCCTGTAGAATAGAAAAATTTCAAATAATGATTCAAAAACACAGAATCAACCACGCTAATATTAGGCCTTATTAATCTTAAAAAATTGGTGCATAGTACTTTCTTGCCTTTGAAATTATCCAAAACATCTTTCGTGATAACCTCCGTTCTTCCAACGGGTTGTTCTGGCCCACCTCCAGAAATCTCAACGATAATATCACCTTCTTTCAATTGTCTTTTCAACAAGTTTGTTGATTTTATTTTCCTCAAAGCAGCTGTCGAACCTTTCTCACTTGCCCAATTTTTATATTCAGCACCTCTTATACAGTATGCCAATTCGTAAGAATCGTCTTGAAAACTGGGGTCTTTCCCCCAATCTCCTCCAATAGCATCCGTTATTATTTCGCCTAATTTGTATGTTGGGTAAGTGGACATTTATACGAACAAATGGTTAGAAACTATGTTTAAACAATTTTCCTTCATCATTTCGGTCGTTTAATTGCAAACATATTTCCGAAGATTGGATAGGATATATAGTTCCATCAAGCATTCTTGGTATATCGGAATCAATTGAAGAAACAATATATTGAATACCATACTGTTGGCAAACGCTTTTAACATAATCAAGCAAACGCACTTTAATGCGGTCATCAAGCCCTTCTAATATCCCATCGTGGTACACGAATTTGAAAAATGATTTTTGTGAATAATGGATTAACAATGTCAAATCAAATGCGGCGCATAACAATTTTTTATATGAAGTTCCATTAGCCTCGGATGTGGTTGCTTGTTGTAAATTTTGATAATCAGCAGAATAATCCACATTACCCTTTTGATTCTGTTTCAAGGAAATAATGGCATTTGTCCCCACTACTTCAGTAATGATTTGATTGAAGATTCTACGTATGTCTGCGTGCTTTTGTAGGTTTATAGCATTGTTTATATCATCCTTCGCTTGAACTAAATCCCTATCTATCTCTTTTATGTTTTCATTTATTTCAATAGTTCTATCAATAAGTTGTAATTTTACATTAAGCATTTTTAAATCTGATTCAACTTCTGATAGTTGCTTTTGATATTGCTTAAATTTTGTGTATGAATCAGTTTCTATCAAAAAAGCAAGTTTATCTGTTTTATCCGCTTCCAATGCTTTAATTTGGTTGTCAATTTCATTGTATTCGGATTGCAGTTTCTTCAAATTCTCCGATATGTATTTTTTCCGTTCTACTGAAATGGCATAATTAAACGCTTCCAGTTCTGAATATTTCTTTTTCAATTCATTCGGGAAAAACAAATTGGTGTCGTCGTATAATTCCTGCAACTTTTGCAAGTTAATTTCGGAAACAGATTGACGTAATGCATTTTCTGCTTTTTGCAATTCATAATTCAGCCTATATCTTTCTGTATTAAGGATTTGTATTTGAGCATCTATGTTTTCAATTACATCTTTAGTTATATTCCTATCGTGAGCATAAAAGTTAAATTTGTCAATAGATTGTTCTGCTGATATTTTTTCCTGATTCTTAATATCTATTAAGCCTAATATTCTATCTTTTTCTTCGGGATTTACATTAGCCTCCTGTTTTATGGATTTAATGGCATTTTTTTTATCTTCAATTAATTGGTCAAGTTCGTATTTTTTAGCAATTAAATTTCCATCGAAACCAAGTAGTTCGAAGACAAATGGTTTCCAATCGGAATGGTCTCCTTTAAATTTTCCTAATTGAAAAACATCCAAATAGTCTTGTTGTGTCCTTAAAAAATAGGTCACAGATTTTCTATATGGCCAATTAGAAACCACATCAAACCCAAGATATTCATTCAATTTATCTTTTGCCTTATCATAAGCCATATTTTCGAAATCCCATATATCAGGAACAGAAAAATCAGCCAATGATACATCGTTTATCTTAAATGATATTTTAGTGGGTGAGTCAATAGCACGTTTAATAATCAAGTATTCCCCATTATTAAGTTTAATTTCCAAATAAAAAATCTGTCCTTTGAAAAAAGAATTTGATAAAAGATCTCCTTTCTTGGGGGAACGACATAATAGAAGGAAGTCTATAACTCGTAACAACGAAGTCTTGCCTAGATTGTGCGTATCTCTTTTGTTTGCAACATCTTGTATAGTTGCCAAAACCACATTAAATCCATCATTAAATTTAATGTTGGTAAAATTCTTATTTGAAAATATTCTAACAAGTTTCATAACTATAGGCTTATAAATGAATCAAGTTCTTGCTTATATGCGATTTTATCCAAAAGGAAAAGAAAAGACAGCGAGTATTCAAAATTATCACCGACACTTTTACCTACAGTCTGGACAATATAGTTTTTTAATTCATCGTATTTTATTATGCCATTACGTTGAATCTCTTTTAATTCCAATCCCGCTATGTAGGGAACTGAATACTTTATGCTTGTATTTTTGTCTGGGGCTAACATAAATTATTCCTTTTTGCCAATATCACAATTACAATACATATAATGCAACAACACCCTCACAAGGCGTTTTTTACCTTTCAAATCATTTGAATTATGGTGCAACACATAGTTGTAAATATAATCTATGACATTCTCAAAACCACCAAACCTATCTCTATAAATTGTTATTTTGGAATTCAATTCTGCCACTGCGTCGTCATACCAATCCCTTATTTCTGCGTTAATAGGCTCTGATAAGAAATCTTGTATATTTCGGAACAGAGAAAAATCCCTACTTATTACATTACCGAAATACTCCTCACTCAAATTATTCAACCTGTTTTTTTCTGGTAAATCAATTTTTGAAAAATCGACAATGGAATTTGACAAATAGTCTGTTTCCAATGCTTCCTTTATTGATAAAACAACATCGTGTATATCAGAATCATCAAATTCTAATGGCATAAGCAATTTATCAAGTCCTGCCATTTTTGCCACATCAGGGAATTGAACCAGATATTGTTGTATTTTTTCTTCAGCTATGATATTATTCTCTACTCCAGTTTCTTCTTTTATGCGATTAACTATTTTTGAATCAGCATCTCCCGGTAATTTTCTGTTTGTAAATAACAAATAATAGTCAATCTCACCATTAGATTTAAGTTTCTTTATTTTTTCAATTTCATCTCCTACTATTTTTGTTTTAAAATCATAATCGGAGCAACTTGCCTGAATTTTATCAGTATGTTTAGCTTGAATTATTATGTTTCCTTTCCAAGGACTATTTTTACTAGGGAAGCAATTTGCTGTCCCTGAAAATCGACCATCTTTTCCGCCGTCTCGTCCTTTAGCAAAAGGAATAACACCTTCTCCAAGAATCTTCTTACATATTAATGTAACCAAATTCTCGAAATCATTCTCATTTTGATCATATAACGGATATTTCATATTGCAAACTTAAATAAAACTAAATGAATGATAAACAATCTAAATGAAAATATTTGAAGATATATTGACATTCAAAGTTAATAATTTAGGAATAAAAGATTTACGCCACCAAAATTTCATTCAACTCCTCAATTATTGTTTCCATCTCGCCGCCAAACAACTGGTACATCTTGCCTCGTCCGCCCTGTGCATCGAATGGCGTATAATCCAAATCATCTAGGTCGAGGTGATAACTGCTTATTATGTGGTCTTTTATCATTCGTAGCCACTCAATTTGTTCGGGCGTGAAACGCTTGTGGTTACCTGCGTTCTGGCGCAGAATCCACCGTTGGAAATTGGCATTCACCACACTGTCGAACGCCGAAAGTTTTGCATCAATTCCGCAGACATGACGGACAAGCGAAACCAAAGCCGTAAGTTCCGACTGCGGACGATTCGACTTCACCTTCTCTACCGCGCAATAGGCATCCCACACATACCAAGGTGCAAGCAAAGGCTTGTCGGCTTTCAGGCGTTCCAAGAGTTCCCGTGCCATGTCTAGGGTTATGTTGCGCCTGTTATATGGCTGGTTGTAGAATATACTCAAAGCCATAATCTCGTCCTTGTGCTGTTCGATATATTCTTTGAATCCGTTCACAGTTTCTTCGGCTTTCGCTCTGGTAAAACTGTCGAATCCGCTCAGAAGCACCTTGTCGGTATTAATGGCGTCGATTTTCTGCTCGTGCATCCGGCGCACATTTTCTATATATTCGTTCAGTTCTCCGTTGAATGTTCGGCTGGCAATATCGCAAAGTTTCTGTTGTGCCTTCACACGAATCTCCTCCTTCATTGTGGGTGTAATTTCGGAACGGGGAATAGAGTCGATTTCGGGTTTTGCCATCTCCTCTATCTTATCGTAGTCGAAAGCATTTATAAGATCTGCCGAAATACGCCCTAGAGTTTTTCCCTTAGACAGTTGCACAATCTTTTCACTCTCCTTATGCGTAATTTCCCTGTTAAGGCGCAACAGTCTATTGGCAAGCGACAGATACAAGTCCTCTTCTGCCACGCCCATTGTTACTGCACCGAGCAAATCCTTGAGCGGCACCGACGGCTTTCGCTCCAACGGACGGCTGTCGGTCTTCTTTGTCTTTGTAACACCTACAGCATCCACAATCACGAAATGCGTTTTCGCCTGCGCCGTACGGCTAACCATCTGCAACGAATCGCCGTTGATTGTTCTGGTTCCGCGCCCCTTCATCTGCTCGAAATAGTTTGCACTGCGAACATCACGCATAAACAGAAGCACCTCGAGCGGCTTTACATCGGTGCCAGTTGCAATCATATCAACAGTAACAGCAATGCGCGGATAATACTGGTTGCGGAAACGGTTGAGTACCGACTTTGGGTCCTCATCTATTTTATAGGTAACCTTCTTGCAAAAATCGTCACACTCGTTGAACTCCATGCGCACAATCTTTATAATGTCGTCGGCGTGGCTGTCGGTCTTGGCAAAAATCAAAGTCTTTGGCACCTCATATTGCCCGTTTTCATCGTAACGGTCGGGGTATATTTCTTCCATCAAAGCTTTACGGAACTGACGGATTACTGTGCGAATTTGATTAGGATTAACGACAGACTTGTCGAGGTCGCCTTTTTTGTATTCCACATCCTCGTCAACCTGTTGCCAGCGTTTTTCGCGTGTAACCTTATCCCTATGGTCGATATACCATCCTGCTTTTATAAGACCTCCATTTTTAGAAATCTCTGTTTCAATAGAATACACATCGTAGGGAACATTTACACCATCCACCACCGACTGCTCATAAGTATATTAGCTTACAACATTTTCGTTGAAAAATCCGAATGTTCGCTTGTCTGGCGTAGCGGTCAAACCAATAAGGAAAGCGTCAAAATAGTCGAGCACTTGTTTCCATAGGTTATAAATACTACAATGGCACTCGTCAATCACAATAAAATCGAACTGCTCAATGGGGACTTTAGGTGTATATTCCACAGGAACAGCCTCTTGCGATTTTAGTTTCTGCTGAAGCCATGTAGATTCGTTGGGATTTGTATCTTCTGCACTGTCGTCCATTTCCTCGCCCTTCAGAATGGAATACAACCGTTGTATGGTCGAAATGCATACCTGACTTTCGTTGGCAATATAACTTGAAGTAAGGCGCTGAACATTATATAGTTCCGTAAACTTGCGGTTGTCATCGTTTGGTCGGAAGTTCATAAATTCCTGCTCGGCCTGCTCACCCAAATTACGAGTATCGACAAGGAACAAAATGCGCTTCGCCTTTGCAAACTTAAGCAGACGATAAATGAAAGTAATAGCGGTAAATGTCTTTCCCGCACCAGTAGCCATCTGTATCAACGCACGGGGACGGTTATCGCTAAATGATTTTTCGAGGTTAGTGACTGCCGAAATCTGCGCAGGGCGCAAACCAGTAGTGTCGAGTTCGGGAAAATCAAGCATTCGCCTACGAAGACTTTTATCCGTTTTCAGCCATTCCTCTAGAGTTTCTGGCTTAAAGAATGCAAATATCTCCCTGTGCCTTGGCTTCGGGTCGCGCAAATCGGCGAAATATATAATCTTGCTTGTGCATTCGAATATAAATGGCAATGAATCGTTGTTGTAATACTTTAATTTCGCCTTTGCATAGTCGGTGGCTTGCTCAGCTGCCATATCAAGCTTTGCTCCCGCTTCATCGCGTTTTGCTTCAATCACCCCGATAGGTTTGTGATTTACAAACAACACATAGTCGGCAGGACCGACACTAGTCTGATACTCACGCACAGCAATACCTTTTCCTGCCGAAAAATCAACTCTATTATTCGACTGAACAACCCATCCGGCCTCCTCCAACCGAGCATCAATCTTATCTCGCGCTATCTGTTCAGGATTCTGATTAGACATAGGTGGCAAATTATAGCATTCCCGACTATACCTTATAATATTTAATTCTTCTTTACCGTAGCTTTTCCTGTATTGCCCGATCCACTTGAACTGCCTGTGTTGCTTGAACTTGAGGTTGCACTTGCCTTGCCTGCCGTTGATGTTCCCGACTTAGTTGCCGAACTACCAGAACTGCTTGACGATGAATTAGAACCACCGAAAACTGTCCTCAACAAACTAGATGTCTGAGCCGATGTCTTTGTACGGATAACCTTCTCCTCCTTAGCCATAATCTTGAAAATACCAGCGACCGCCTTTTCGGTGACATACTGCGTGAGGTCGGTATTAACTTGTGCGCCACCAGTTAACAGCATAACGGTATTGTATTTGTTTGCCAACGGAGTCCAGTACGAAGCCAACTTTATCTTTTCGTTTGACTTTGCCACCACCGATGAAACCTTAGAGGTTATGGCGGCTGTCGTTGTCTTTTTCATATACTCAGTTGCAGCATCATCGTTGCCGAGAATTATGCCAAGTGCATCATTTATTGTCATCTGCGTAATTGCTGTCTTAAAAATCTCCTTTACTCCAGTTGCCGCATCTTCGGCGGAACGGTTCAGCTTCTCAGTAAACTGGTCAACTTGACCGCCAAATCCAACCTGCCTCAACTTCTCTTCAACCTTTTGCAATGACTGCGGAAAAGGAATCTTTACTTCCATATTCTTGAAAAAGCCATCTGTCACACCAAGTTTTGCCAGCGAATTGTCGGCACTAACCTGCAAAAGTTCCTTTACCGCCTTGCCTAATTCGGTCTGCGACATTGAACCAAGCGTGGTATTGCCTGTTGTCGAAAGCAACATGTCGCATCCGCAGAAACAAGCGACAAACATCAATAGAACAAATATTCTTTTCATATCTTTAAACTTTAATTATCAATAAATTAATCTTCAATTACTTTTGATTTTGCAGCACGGAAATGTTTCCAAAGGAAGAATCCCACGCACGATGCAACAGTTATCACTCCGCCAATCGAATACGAAATTGCCTTGCCCAATCCGAAACCTTCCTTTTCTGCTATGAAAATAAAGGTAGAGCAAACCATTGTCATAAACAAGGCAGGTACCAATGTTATCCAGTAAAATTTACGCTTGATTGCCAGATAAACCGTTATTGCCCACAAGGTAAACACCGACAAAACCTGATTTGCCCATGCGAAATAACGCCAGATGACATCGAACCCGTCTTTATCGGCTAGACTATAAATCAAAATTCCGGCAGTCACGGCAAACATTGGAACGGCTATAATCAGTCTGTTGCGAATTGGCTTCTGGTCTGAATGCATGAAATCGGCGATAATCAGTCGTGCCGAACGCAAAGCGGTATCACCGGAAGTTACAGCGGCACTTATCACACCAAGAATTGTAATTACGGCAATGACAGGAGCAAACCAAGTCTCGGCAATAAGTCCGACCATTGCAGGACCGCTCTTGCCTGCTGTATCGATTCCGCTTTCGGGCGAGAAGAAATAAGCAGCGGCAGCTGCCCAAATTAGAGCCACAATGCCTTCGGTAATCATTGCTCCGTAGAAAATAGGACGTCCCTGCTTCTCATTTACCATACAGCGAGCCATAAGCGGCGACTGCGTAGCATGGAAACCCGAAATTGCACCGCAGGCGATTGAGATGAACATCATCGGAAAAATCGGGTTGGTGTCGGCTTGAGGATGACGATTTTCAAGTCCATCCCACAATTCAGGAATTGCCGGCTGATAGCAGATGAACGCCACCACAATAGCCACTGCCATTCCAAGCAACAGAATACCGAAAATCGGATATATGCGCCCGATGACCTTATCGATTGGTAACAATGTAGCAATCAGATAGTAAGCTAATATTATTCCAACCCAAATGTAAATGCTCCAGTCGGGCGTAAAATGCGTATTAAGCAGAGTTGCTGGCGTATTAACAAAGACAACACCAACTAAAATCATTAATATCACCATGAAACCACGCATAAACTGCTTTACTCCTTTGCCAAGGTAGTCGCCGTGGATTTCGGGAAGACTACAGCCCTTGTTACGCAGAGAAATCATTCCGGCAAAGAAATCGTGAACAGCACCAGCGAAAATGCTTCCCAACACAATCCACAGGAATGATGCCGTACCGAACTTTGCTCCCATAATGGCACCGCAAATTGGTCCCACACCTGCGATGTTGAGGAACTGAATCATAAATATTCGCCATGGCTTCATTGGGATATAGTCCACGCCATCGGCCATGCTGACAGCAGGTGTCACTCGGTTTTTGTCGATTCCGAAAATTCGCTCAGCGAGTTTTCCATATAGGAAATACCCGACAATTAGAACCGCTATTGCTACAAAAAAGGTTATCATAACTTATTTTTTACGAAAATTTACAGTTGAATTTGCCTGAGCTGCCGGCATCACAATCATATCGTTAATGCAAACATGCGCCGGACGGGTAACTATGTATAGAATAAAGTCGGCAATGTCCTCGGCGTAGAGCGGAGTAAGTCCATCGTATGTGTGGTCAGCACGCTCCTTGTCTCCATGGAAGCGTACTGTGGAAAACTCGGTATTAACCATGCCCGGTGAAACCTGCGAAACCTTCACTCCGTAAGGTAGCATATCGATGCGCATACCTTTTGTCAAGGCATCTACAGCATGCTTGGTGGCGCAATACACATTGCCGTTTGCATAAACCTCCTTGCCTGCGATAGAATCAATATTTATGATATGTCCAGAACGGCGTTCAACCATCATTGGAGAAACCTTGCGTGTAAGGTAAAGCAGACCTTTCACATTGGTATCAATCATCTTCTCCCAGTCTTCCAAGTCACCGCTCTGTATTGGGTCAAGACCTGATGCAAGACCTGCGTTATTAACAAGCACATCGATGTTTTTCCATTCTGCAGGCAACGAATCAATGGCTTCGCATACCTGCTTGTTGTCGCGAATATCAAAATTCAAGGTATAAACCTTTGAATCGGTGGAATTCTCGATTTCTTTTTTCAGTTCCTGAAGCCGCTCGTTGCGACGACCAGTGATTATTACATTATAACCGTTTTTCGCTAATATTTCGGCAGTTGCCTTTCCAATTCCAGCGGTTGCGCCAGATACCAATGCTATCTTTTTCATTGCAAAATTCTATTTTATAAAACAAAATGTAAAGGTATGAAAAAAAATTGTTGGTTTTGCAAGAAAAAAGAGAAAGGTGGATTCGCCGAAAGGCAATGGAATATATATGCGTATGGGCAGGTTTGAAACCTGCCCATACGATATTGTTCCATAAACAATACGTTTATTCCTTAATGAATTTTCGTTGGCAAATAGATGCCGTGTCCGTTCCGTGTATCCTTACGACATACATACCCGCCTTCAATCCTTCCACATCGCAAATCGCATTGCATGCGTTTACTTCTGTGCGATATACAACCTGTCCCATAACATTCACGATTTCGATTTCAGAAATTTCTTCTGTTGACATGATATTGAGGATGTCGCTTGCTGGATTCGGATATAGTGAAATATCTGATACAGAGGTCTCTTCTACAGCATTTCCACGAACAAACGTAGCAATGAATGTAGCATCAGCAGTGACATTTAACATTCTCGGATTTCTATTGATACCATCGTTCCACTGCAGGAATTCGTACCCATCATTTGGCTCTGCGGTGATTGTAATTACAGTTCCTTCGGCATAAGTTCCGCCACCGCTTACCGTTCCAAATTCTGGATTTGCAGAAAGCACTGTAATCGTATATGTGTTTACTGTTGTAATATCAGCAAAGCTGGCTATATATGTAGCGTCTGCAACCACTTCTATTGTTCGCGGATTCATGGTATTGTTATCGTTCCACGAGGTGAATATATAACCTTCGTTTGCTTCGGCGCTTATGGTAACGAGCGTTCCTCTTTCATAAGTTCCACCTCCGAAAGCTAAACCGTATTCGGGATTAACAGAAAGCACGGTAATTGTATATTGCGGAGGAATCAGCTCCAACATAGCGGTATATGTTGCGTTTTCTGTAACGACAATAGTTCTTGTACTATTTGTATCACCATCGTCCCATCCTATGAATCTATAACCTTCATTGGGTTCTACACCTATTGTTATTTCAGTTCCCTCTGTATATGTTCCGCCTCCCCATGTTGTGCCGAAGCTCGGATTAGAAGGACGTACGGTTATGGTATATTGTGGAATTTCCTCTAATAGGGCTGTATATATTGCATTTTCTATAACAATAATTGTCCTAGTGCTGCTTGTTTCACCGTCGTCCCATCCTATGAACCTGTAACCTTCATTTGGTTCTACACCTATTGTTATTTCTGTTCCTACGGTATATGTTCCGCTACCCCAAGTGATGCCGAAGCTCGGATTAGAAGGACGCACGGTTATGGTATAATGTGGGATTTCCTCGAAACTGGCAATATATGTTGCATTAGCGGTAACTGTTATTGTCCTTGGATTGTCGGTATTGCCATCGTTCCATGATGCGAAAAGGAAGCCTTCATTAGCTGTTGCTGATATTTGTATTTCTGTTCCTGCATCATACGTTCCTCCGCCAAAAACAACACCCTGTGTTTCATTTGCAGACATTACGGTAACTGTATATTGTGGAGGCAAAGCCTCAAAACTTGCAATGTAAGTTGCATTTGCAGTAACAGTTATTGTCCTTGGATTATCAGTGTTGTTGTCGTTCCACGATACGAAGCGGAACCCTGCATTTGCAGTTGCCGAAATTTGGAGCACAGTTCCCTCGTTGAATGCTCCACCACCAGCAACAGAACCTTGGTTATCATTTGCCGAAACAACAGTTATTGTGTATTGAACTGGTATAACCTCGAAATTCGCAACGTAATTAGCATCTTCTGTAACAACAACAGTTCTCGGATTCTGCGTACTTCCATTATTCCATGATGTAAACATATATCCGTCGTTAGGTATTGCTTCAATTGTTACTGAACTTCCTTCATAATATGTTCCGCTGCCTGTTACCGTTCCGTATGCATTGTTGTTTGCAAATACTGAAATTGTGTACCTAGGTATCGTTTCGAAAATAGCAACGATTGTGTGGTTTGCTCTTATATTTGAGAAGGAGAATACGCCTTCGGTTAAATGTGTGTTTAATATGTAAACTGTATTTTGAAGAAGACTGAATGATTCGTTACCATCAACTGTCACGCTTACTATGCGGTATCCATCATTGGCAGTAATTGTGAATGAACGGCTTTCCCCTTCTGAAACTTCAACATAACCGTTTGGATTGATTGAACCTCCCATACCTGCGCTTGCTGTAATTGTGTAAAAAGGTTCAAAGTATGCCGTATATGTTGCATCACCAGTAACGGTTATTGACCTTGGGTTGTCGGTGACGCCATCGTTCCAGCGAACAAAGCGATAACCATCATATGGAGATGCCAAAATTGTAATTTCGGTTCCATTGTCGTATGTACCGCCACCTGTTACTGTTCCGTATGCATTGTTGTTTGGAACAGCTGTTATTGTATGGCTTGCAATTGTAACTGTTACTAAAAGAGAAAATTCGTCACTGCTTGATTCATTTGCATTGTAAGCTGTGAGTGTTGTAGTATAGCTTCCTGCTGTGCTGTATGTTACACTGACAACACCGTAGGTTGAAGTTGCAGGAGCACCACCTTCAAATGTCCATGCAATATGGTCGGCGTTTGTACTGGTATTTGTGTAGGTAACAGTTGTTCCTGCTTCAACAGAGAGAGTTCTAGAAACATAAAGGTCGGTGTATGCTGGGTCGGTTGTGAAGCTTGCTTCAACAATCTCCAAATCTTCTCCTGGATTTATATATATATATATTATTTTACTATCACTCATGCTTTCATCTTCATTGTATGCTGTAAGTGTTGCAGTAAAATAAAGTCCACTTGGCATTTCATTATAAGCAACAGTAACAATATTTTCGGTTGAAGTTGAGGGAGTACCGCCTTCAAATTCCCAAGCAATGTGATGAGCATTTGTACTTGCATTGGTAAATGTTACAGATTCATACTGATTGATTGAAACATACGTTATTCCTAATATGCTGTTTGCTTCTGGATTGGTAGTAAAGTCGGCAGCCATGACATAAATCGTAACCTCTTTGCTGTCGCTTTCCGATTCGTCAGCATTGTATGCAGTAAGTATTGCTGTATATGTGCCAGCAGTAGCATAAGTAACGGTTACTTCATTAGCGGTTGAAGTTGCTGGTGCTCCACCTTCAAATGTCCATGCGATATGGTCAGCAGCTGTACTTTGGTTTGTATATGTAACGGTTTCTCCTGCGTTAATGCAAATGGATTGCGATAATATGCTAGTTTCCGGATTTGTTGAGAAATTTGCTGCAAGAATTTCTGAAACCATTACATATATCGATTTGGTGTCGCTGATAGTTTCATCTTCGTTGTATGCAGTAAGAGTTGCTGTGAAGTAAGAACCTGCTTCAGCATAGGTAACGGTAACAACGTTTTCTGTTGAGGTTGTGGGATAACCGCCATCAAAATTCCAAGAAATATGATGAGCATTTGTGCTTGCATTGGTAAATGTTACCGATTCATACTGGTTGATTGAAATATATGACAAAAAACCGCCTAAGCTAGTAGCTTCAGG
>JAFZLK010000090.1 GCA_017551515.1 Bacteroidales bacterium
ACCCCCCAGTTTTCAATGATGGTGGCTTTTTTGATAGGAGTGGCTGGACTTTTCTTCCAAAGACGCACTACGATTGTTAAGTATTTGCTAGCAGCACTGATTGCGACTGTGCTTTATGTGCCGCATATTCCGATAACAATTTACCAACTTGCAGAACTGAAGGGCGTTGGCGGTTGGTTAGGAGCACCGACATTTGATTTTGTTACTCAGTTTTTTCGCTATCTCACTCATTTTTCGTACATTGTGCTGGTAATTGTAGTGCTGTGCATTCTGGTTTCGGGTGAATATACACGCAAGCATTTTTCTTCTGTATTTGTGAAATCTATTGTCGCGTTGCTACTTTTTGTCGTGCCTTTTGCTGCCGGATATTGGTATTCTGTATTGGTTGACCCTGTTTTGCAACAGTCGTGCCTGATATTTTCGTTTCCATTCCTTATTCTTGCTGTTTGTTCGCTTGTGGGAGAAAGTTTCGATTTGCGCAGAATAGTTTCTATTGTAGTGTATTGTGTAGCAATGATATTGAGTTTGATCATTGTGCGCGAGCATTATGTGGTGATAGGCAAGTCGGTGTTTGAACCAGCAGTAAAGAAATTGATGGAGTGCAATGAAAAGTACGGAGAGAAAAATGTGTGCGGATTATTGAATATAAGTGACAAGTTCATTGAATATTACGAAAATAAGTTTGATGGTAAAATAAATAATAGGTATGTCTGTTATAACCCCAAGGCATTGTGCAAGCAGCTTGAAAATGAGCAGACTGAATATTTGGTTGCCGCCTGTCTTGATGACTATGAGATGTATGCAGTAAAACGGTTTTATCCTTATATGGTTGATTATTCGGAGTATATTGGTACAGAATTGTATGTCATGTCAAAAAATGAAGTGCCAGACTGTATTATTCATGAGCCAATCTTCGATCGTACATACGATTTGTCTGTATATATTACTGAAGATGAGTGGTTTACATTGCTTGATATGCCATTTTTAGTTATGTCGGATTCTCGTTTTGTAAAATTGGACGTGGAAATGTCTTATATGCAGAATGATACTGCCGATGATTTTCTGATTGCCTTGCAGACGTTTGACGAGAATGGAGAGTCGTTTGATTGGCGGGAGGCAAGGGTTAAAAACTTTTCAATACCAGAGAACGATAGCATTAGAAGTGTTATAATTCCGATGCGTTATGAGTTGATTTTCAAGGATTCGCGCAAGCTGTCCAACTATTCAATAAAGTCGTTCCTATGGAATATTGACCATGTTAAGTCGGTGCGTCCGTTGAGTGCGAGGATTCGGATGACTAAGGATAACAAGTACATTTATTCATTGGGGGAGGAGTTGGAATAATGAACAATGGATAACAACAATTAACAATAATTTGTAGTCTAACAATGCATTGTGAGATTACATCATCCATTCAGACTAGAAACCTTCTTCATAATCTGGAATCCGATATTGCAGATTAGGCATCGTTTGTGGTCGCAGTAGTTTTTTTTGAGGTTTAGCATGCCTTGCGAGTCGAAAGCGGATTCGTTCTTGATTTTGTCTATGTTTGCGAATGCTCGCGTTTCCCTGTTATTTTCGGCTTTGACGGTGCGTAGCATGTCGATGATTTTTTCGCTGTCGAAATTGGGATTTGTGCTTTTTCCGTAGATGTACGAAAATGGTATTACGGTGTTAATCAGTATTGTGTCGATAGTTTGTTGTCCAAGTCCAGTCGCTTTGCTTTTCGATGAGGTTTCGCCAAGCGAGAAGTGCGTTTCCCAGTATTCGGATGTTTTTAAATTGTCGAAAAACTTTGGATTGAACTTGCCGTTTAATATGTCATTAATGAGAGATTGGAAATTTTGCATTAGAGCTGCGAATTGAGCGAGGCGAGTTTCTGGGAAATTCGTCGGGTGCATCTTCGAGCGTTTCCACATCGTTTCGGCAATTGGCGATAATCCGTATTTTGCTTTCTGGAAAGAGTATTCGGTGGCAAGTTTTCGTGTATATTCGTCCTTGGGTTGACCGTTTAGCATTCCGGCCTGACCAAATGTTATTGCTTCTAGAGCAAATAGGTTGTCGGCATTGTGAAGCATAACATTTAAGGGCGTTTGCATGGCAAGCATCTCGAAGGGTAGGGCATTGGTGCCGAATCCGAAATTTCTTGCAGTGATAATGTAAAGCGTTTCGTTCCAGTTGCCGTTGGTGTGCTGTAAAATTTCGTTTATGTGTTCCGACTTTTGTTCTAACCTTTCTATAGCCATCTTTTCCATCCACATTGTTATGTATAAATTGTCAACTAGGTCGATGTAGTCGGCACAGGCGATTGGTTTTTCGTTGAGCTTGAAGTCGGAATAGCGGTTGAATATGGCTTGCGGGAACGAAATTTCCCAAGTCGGCAGGGTGCGTCCGTTTTGCAGTGTTATGTCGCAGTCGTAATTATATACGATGTGCAGGATTACATTGTCGTATGCGTGGTCGCCGTCGTGGTGATGCTTGTGCCAGTCGGATGCATTGACGTGGATTTCTACATTGCCAACCCATACAATTCCGTCAATCTTTATCTTAGCATTGAAGAAATCTGGCCCCGAATCGTGGTTGTGCCGACCAGTGTCGATAATTTCGAAAGGAGTGTTGTCGGTAAGAAGTTCCGTCCCTTCAATCCAAAGGCGGTTTTTGTATATGAAATGTAGAAAATCCTCGTGCATGATGTTTTGTGTTTGAATGCAAAAATAATTAACAATGGACAATTTACAATGGATAATTAATAATCTGTAGCGACGCAATGCATTGTGTCGCTACAAACAAAAAAATCCCCACATCAATTGAGGTGAGGATTTTTTTGCCTTTATGCAAAATGTTTATTCAACAATTACCTTCTTTGTTATCGTCTTGTCCTGCATCTTGATGCTGAAGAAATACATTCCTCTTTCCATTCCTTCGAGCGAAATTGTTTCGTTTGCCGAAGTTGTATTTACTGACTTAACAATTTGTCCAAGAATGTTTACAATGTCGATTTGGGCATTATCAACTGGCAAGCTTATGCTAACAATATCTTTTGCTGGGTTGGGGTATATGTGTACATTCTCGGTGCTTTCGCTTGGAGCAGACTGTATTCCAGTGATGCTAATGTCGTCGATGAAAAATGCAAAGACATCTTCTGATACGCAAATAATAGCAAGGTACATTGTTTGTCCTGCATATTGCGAAAGGTTGTATGAGAACTGTGTCCATTCTACTGGAGCAGAAGAGTTTGTTGATGATGAGTTGCCGTTGCTGTCAATGAGTGTATAATTTTCGTCATCTGACGATATTCCAACTTTGAATTGTTCAAGACCGTACCTGTCGTTTGCCGAACGTGCCCAGAACGAGAATGTTGTTGCGTTGCCGATTATTACTGCTGGTGTTATAAACCAGTCGTTGTTTGCTCCGTTTGAACCAGCCGACATGCAGCAGCCGAATTTTGTTCCACCATGAGCGGTGAATCCGTCTACTGTTCCGTTTTGGAAGGCTATGTATGAGCCAGTGTATCCTGAATTGGTGAAACTTACATTGGTTATTCCGCATGTTGGAAATCCGTCTCCATCCCATGTTGAGCATGGCGAGAAATTGTCCACTGCCCAAGCAGTACACGATTCAAAATCGTATGAGAAGTTGCTTTCGACTGGAGGTGCGGCATTTGAGGGATCCAAATAATTGCAGGTAGTTGCTCCTGTATTATTGGGGTCGAGCCAATGTTTTAGTTTGTAGGCATCGGTTGTGCCGTTGGCTGAGTTATCCCAGTGGAACGACATTTTTCCGTACAGGTCGTATCTGTAAAGTGAGGATGCGGAACAGGTAGCACTACCACCGCTCAATGTGCCGAATACGCGGCCAGCACTATTAAATATTGGAGAACCAGACGAACCACCTTCGGTAACGCCAGTTTTGTCGCCGCTGTTTACCCAGTTGATTTTCCAATGTGCGTTCGAGGCACCAGTCATTGAACTTCCACCATAATATGTCTCAGTGCTAGGTGTAGATGTGAAGAATGAAATTTTCTTTATGTCGCCTGCGGGATGGTGAATGCCTGCGCCACCACCTGTTGGGGCTGTTGTGCTTCTGTCCCAGCCGTTGTATATTGCATTTACTGATATGGCTTTTTCTGTTGTGAAATTTTTGAGTTTAATTAGGTAAAAGTCGGAACCTCCGTTGTTTGATCCTTCGGCAACCTTTGTGCATCCGGTTACGTCGGTGTAATTAATTGATGATTCAGAAGTCGGGTTCGTGCATCCAGATGCTTCGTAGTTGAAACGGAATTTCCACTGCCCAAAATTTGCGGTTGTTGCATTTGGCCCACAATGATTTGCAGTAAGGAAGTAAGGTGTTCCATCGTTGCTGGTGTTGTTGATGAGTGTTCCAGTGCAATATCCGGCGTCAAAACCTTCGCGGACATAAATCCTTGCAACACCGCGCTGCTGGATTCTCCAAGCGTTTCCAACCGAGCAGTTTACGTTTACTTCGCAACTTTGGGAAGAACCGAATTCTGCGCGTACGCCTCTTTCAAATCCGCCTTCATCTCGATATACATATCCGTATTCTCCTATATTAATAATAGGTGTAGTATTGTCGCATGAAACTATTCCGTCTATAGATTTGTTTTTTGGAGCAACATATTCAATAGTAATGTCGTTGCTAATGATGTTACCTATCATATATTCTTCGCCATCGGGATTGTCGCTACGTGAATATGGTCCATCAATAATTTTTCTGTCGCTTGAGTAAACATACACTGATGCTCCTGCAGGAATGTCGAACTTGTCGAAATACAAAGCCGATGCCTTTGCTCTTTCGCTCGAAAAACGAAGTCTCCAAATAAGCTGACCGTTGTCGAGTGTTTCCCAAGTTCCAGAATTTTTGATTGTGGTGTTTACTGGCAACAGTCTTGCGATTTTCAAGAATGTGCCGTTTTTCTCATCCTCTGCATCTTCTGCTGCGATCATCTCTGCTGATGGAGGGTATACCTTGATATGGTCAATTACCTCGTTGCTTGTCTTGTGCATAAAACTGGGAGGTAGGGTCATTTGTTTCGATTTGTTCTGCGCGAATCCGAGCAAAACAACAAGTACCAATGCAATGATCGAAATAGTTTTTTTCATTTCCGTTTATGTTTTTAATGATGCAAAATAACTTTAATTAAGTTAATGTGCCAAGAAAAATCGTGCCAAATTTTTTACTAATCGTTAATTATATATAAGTCTAGTGTACTTATGTGTTTGAGTGTCAGATGTTTATTCTTTTTGTTGATAAAAATATTCAAAAACATTGGAAAAAATTTGTTGGAATGGCAAAAAAGTGCGAATTTTGCAGTCCGAAATTTTAAAGAGAAATAATATAAAAGAGTTATGGCACGAGTTTGTCAAATTACAGGAAAAACGGCAATGGTGGGAAACAATGTATCTCACTCGAGGCGCAGAACGAAAAGGATTTTCGATATTAACATGAAGTCCAAGAGAATCTTTGACGAGGAATCTGGCAAGTGGATTGAAATGAGACTTACCACTTCGGCAATGAGAACCATCGCAAAGAAAGGTTTGAAGGCTGCTCTTAAGGATGCCGAAATTAAAGGTTATGTTAAATAGTTTTAGTCGGGAGGATTAAAAATGGCAAAGAAAAGTAAAGGAAACCGCGTACAGGTGATACTTGAATGCACCGAGCACAAAGAGTCTGGTTTGCCCGGAACTTCAAGGTATATAACCACAAAGAACAGGAAGAACACTCCTGACAGATTAGAGATGAAGAAGTACAACCCGATTTTGAAGAAGGTTACAGTTCATAGAGAAATTAAATAGTTTAGGTTATGGCAAAGAAAGTTGTTGCAACACTTAAGAAGGAAGGCGGACAGGTCTTCGTTAAGTGCATAAAGATGGTTAAGAATCCTGAAACCGGCGCTTACCAGTTCAAGTCGGCTATCATGGACAAGGATTTGGCAAAGGATTTTTTTAAGAAATAGTTGTTTTATCAATCAAACTTATAGCACCTGCCGCTTATAATTATGACAGGTGCTTTTTGTTGTTTTATTTAAATAGTCTCGTTATGGCATTCTTCGGTTTGTTCGGAAAAGAAAAAAAAGAAAAACTTGACAGCGGATTGGAAAAAACTCGTACCGGTTTGTTCTCAAAGATTAGTCGCCTTATTTTCAGCAAGTCGAAAGTTGACGAAGATGTGCTTGACGAGCTTGAGGAAATCCTCATTACTTCCGATGTCGGTGTAGATACTACCGTAAAGATAATCGAAAAGATACAGGAAAGGGTTAAGACAGAAAAGTATGTCGGAACTGACGAACTGAATGAACTTTTGCGTTCTACCATTGCATCTTTACTCGAAGATGGTCCCGACATGAAGAATCCTGATTTCACCACACCAGACGGTTCTCCGTATGTAATTATGGTTGTCGGTGTGAATGGTGTTGGAAAGACGACGACGATCGGAAAACTTGCAAACAATTTCAAGAAGGCTGGCAAGACGGTTTACATCGGTGCTGCCGATACATTCCGTGCCGCTGCAATCGACCAGCTTCAGGTTTGGGCAGATAGAGTAGGTGTTCACATGATTCGTCAGGACATGGGTTCCGACCCTGCTTCTGTGGCATACGACACTTTGGCTTCGGCTAAGAAGGCAGGGGCTGATGTGGTGCTTATTGATACTGCCGGTCGTTTGCATAACAAGATAAACCTTATGAACGAGCTGTCGAAGATTAAGCGCGTGATGCAGAAACTTGTCCCCGAAGCACCGCACGAAATTTTGCTTGTACTCGATGGTTCTACAGGACAAAACGCATACGAGCAGGCAAAGCAGTTCATGAAGGCTACCGAAATAAACTCGATGGCAGTTACAAAGTTGGACGGTACTGCAAAGGGCGGTGTTGTCATCGGCATTTCCGACCAGTTCAAGATTCCAATAAAATATATAGGTGTGGGCGAGGGCATTGATGACCTTCAGATGTTCGACAAGCGCGAATTTGTTGATTCATTGTTCAAGAAATAGCTTGGCATGAGGTCGATAGCCATTACATTGTGCTTGGTTCTGATTTCATTTATGTGTAGTGCTCAGGTGTGGATTCCTGTCACAGCATCAGATGCGGTTTCATGTGAAAATTATTCCCGAAATATAAAGGAAAATGCGCTTCATTCATCGGTGACATGGAAAGTTACGGTGAAGGATAATGTCATTTCACGCACCAAGGTGCTTTTTTCGGAAACATTCTATAATTCAAACGGTCAACCTTCCAAGATTATTTATTTCAATGGTGCTAATCGACCAAGTTCGTTTACCATTGTGAAGTACAATTCGCACAATCTTCCATTCGAGGAGGTGAATTTTACCGCTGATTCGACAATGATTGGCGGAACATTGTATGAATACAATGACAAAAATCTGCTTGTAAGCCAAATATCTTACATTGGTTCAACGGTGACAAATCATTACCGCATTGAACATACCGCCGACAGCATTGTTGTTTCGGAAGTTGATTCACTTGGCAAGGTTATCAGCAGTGGTTCTATTTCTACTATTGCATCTGACCAAAAGGAATTGGTTTTCAGGAGAGTGCAGAGACATGAAAAAGTTGTCGGCGACTATGATATTTTGTCGGAAATTACGCGCAAGCATATAGTAGGTGTTGCGGAGAAAAAGATTTTCATATACGATAACGACAAGGTTGTGAAAACTTCGGTTTTCGATAGCGACAACGAGGAAATTTCAAGTGCATCGCTGGAGTACGACAGGTCTGGCAACATCAGTCGTATAATTGAGCGGCGTGAGAGGGACGGCGCTACCAATGTTTATATGATTAATTATAGGTAAGCATAAGGCTTCCTTCTTCTGGACATTCCGCAATGCAGAACGAACCGACTAAAGAATGTGTCGTGTGAGTTCGCTTGTGCGGAATTCTCTCACGAAACGAAGTGAGTAATCTCCTATAGAAACGTTTTATCACGAGATTCCGCATAATTGAACCCAAATAGGTCATTAGGGAATATATAAAGTTGTGGTCAGCCTTGTAAGTCCTTGTTATATAGATATTTGAAATTCAAATTTTCTAATGACCGCCATTAGAAAAATGTGCTTGTAACAATCTTAGAATCAGCTTGTTACAAGCGTGACCACGCATAACTTCTTTCTAATGACCGATTTGGGTTGAACAATATTACGCTCCCCGTTCCGTATCGCGTTATTGTTCTAATTTGCGGAATGACATTTTGATACGAAAAAAGCCGTGACATTGCCACGGCTTTTTTGTTTGTGCGAATTCTATTATTCGGCCTTGCCTGCGCTACCAAGAACATTGATAATCTTGTGCATGTAGAGTTTCTTCATGCTGTCGCGAGCTGGACCTAAGTACTTTCTCGGGTCGAATTCGGCTGGTTTTTCAGCGAATACCTTGCGGATAGCTGCTGTCATTGCCAGACGGCTGTCGGAGTCGATGTTGATTTTGCAAACTGCCGACTTAGCTGCTTCGCGGAGCTGTTCCTCTGGAATACCTACAGCTGCCTTCAAGGCACCACCGTACTTGTTGATTGTGTCAACTTCTTCCTGTGGAACCGATGAAGAACCGTGCAATACGATTGGGAATCCAGGAAGTTTCTTTTCGATTTCGTGAAGTACATCGAATGCTAATGGCGGAGGAACAAGACGACCTGTTGCCGGGTCAACCTTGCACTGTTCCGGTTTGAACTTGTATGCACCGTGCGATGTGCCTATTGAGATTGCCAACGAGTCGCATCCGCTGCGGGTTGCAAATTCGATAACTTCTTCTGGCTTAGTGTAGTGTGATTCCTCTGCCGAAACTTCATCTTCAACGCCTGCCAAAACACCGAGTTCTGCTTCAACTGTAACGTCGTACTTGTGAGCGTATTCTACAACCTGCTTTGTGAGCTTGATGTTTTCCTCGAAAGGAAGCGAAGATGCGTCAATCATAACTGATGAGAATCCCATATCTACGCAGCTTTTGCACAGTTCGAAAGTGTCTCCGTGGTCGAGATGGAGGCAAATCTGCGGGTGTTCCCAGCCGAGTTCCTTTGCATACTGAACAGCACCTTCAGCCATGTACCTCAAGATTGTCTGGTTGGCGTATTTGCGTGCTCCGCTCGAAACCTGAAGTATAACTGGTGATTTTGTTTCTGCGCAAGCCTGAATGATAGCCTGCATCTGTTCCATGTTGTTAAAGTTGAATGCGGGGATTGCGTATCCGCCGGCAACTGCCTTCTTGAACATCTCAACGGTGTTGACAAGACCTAAATCCTTGTAATTTACCATAATGAAAATTTTATTGTTTTTTAATCATTTTAATTTTCCACAAAGGTAAGAATATTTATGATACAAAAAATTAAAGTTTGAAAAATGTTTTGGGCTATGCCCGTTTAACTTCGTTGAGGGCTTCGCCGTTCTATGGCTGCGCCGTTTCTGGGTTTAACTTCCTTGAGGGCTACTTGTGCTGAGCACAGCCGAAGTACGCCGTTCTGTTTTCTCCCCCTAATGTCACCCTGAACTTGTTTCAGGGTCTGTTGACGAATGAATGGCTGCGCTGTTTGAAAGTTTCTGGGTTTGAATGCCTTCGGCGTTTCAGTGGCTGACGCCGTTTTATGGGCTGACGCCCGTTTCTGAGTTTTTATTTGAGCATAGCGAAAAAACATTCGTGTAAAAAAATCGTAAATCGTAAATCCCAAATCGTAAATTAGTTTTACCTTTGCGTGTTTTTTCAAAATAGACTTATGCTACAAACCGATATATTGTTTACGCAAGCCGACACCACAGCCCCAATTTCCGATACAGTAAAGGAAGTGGGTGAGGCATTGATTCATATCGAACCCAAAAAGCCGCAGGAGATTGTAGAGCAGGGTTTTACGTGGTTCGATTCTGCTGTAAACTGGGTGACAACCGAAGGGCTTTCGTTCTGCATCTCACTACTAGGGGCATTGATATTCCTCGGTTTGGGATTCTGGGTGTCGAAGTTGATAGTGAAGGCTATCAGGAAGATGATGACTCGCAAGAATGCCGACCCAGGACTTATTTCTTTTGTGTCAAGTCTGGCCAACATTGCCCTTAAGATAATGATTATCATTAGTGTCATGGGCATGGTCGGAATCCAGATGACCTCGTTCATCGCTGTTTTGGGAGCTGCTGGTATTGCTATAGGTATGGCGTTGCAGGGAACATTGTCAAACTTTGCCAGCGGTGTCATGATTCTTATTTTCAAGCCATACAAGGTTGGTGATTTTGTTGAGGCACAGGGTGTTGCTGGTTTTGTCAAGGAAATTCAGATTTTCAATACCATAGTAACTACGGTAGATAACAAAACAACAATAGTTCCGAATAGTGTATTGGCGACAAATACGCTTACAAATTACTCGAAGCAGCCAACGCGCAGGGTCGATTGGACAGTTGGCGTATCGTACGGAACCGACTTTAACGTGGCGAAGGATGTCATTATGCGCATTCTCAATGCCGATGAACGAGTGCTGAAAGATCCAGAAGTTTTCGTGTCGATTACTGGTCTTGGCGATTCTTCGGTCAACATTGTAGTGAGGGCGTGGGTGAACTCTCCTGACTATTGGGGCGTATTCTTTGATTTTTACAATAAGGTGTATTCGACATTCAACGAGGAAGGAATAGAGTTCCCATTCCCGCAGATGGATGTTCATTTGAAAGGAAATAACGAAATAAGTAAATAATTATGAAAAAGTTTTTAATTGTATTATTGTCTGTATTGTTGAGCGGAACATTAGTGTTCGCACAGGAGGCAGCCGATTCTTCGGCAAAGAAAAAAAATGAGAACTGGAAACTTGGTGGTACGGCAGCATTGAATTTCTCGCAGGTTTCGTTCAAGAATTGGGCTGGTGGTGGTGACCCGTCTATTTCGGGAAACATGTTTTTCAATGCATTTGCCAACTATGCAAAGGATAAGACTACATGGGACAATACCCTTGATTTGGGTTACGGTATGATGCGTCAGGGAACAAAGAAAACCAATGTGCTTTTCTACAAGACCGATGATAAGATTGATTTTGCATCTAAGTATGGACGTTATGCGTTCAAGTATTGGTACTATTCGGCTTTGGTTGGTTTCAAGACTCAGTTTGCCGATGGTTACAAGTCAATCACAGATTCAACGAGAATCTCAACATGGATGGCACCGGCTTACTTGAACATAGCACTTGGTATGGACTTCAAGCCGACATTCGAAAATCATCCGAACATTACATTCTCTCTTTTCATCGCTCCGTTGTCGGGCAGGATGACTTTTGTACTAGACTCGGCTTTGTCGGCAGATGGAGCTTACGGAGTTGAAGGAGCGGTATTCGATGATAATGGTGTGATGTTAAGCCCAGGCAAGAAGTTCCGTCCCGAATTTGGTGGATACGTCAAGGCTCAGTTCAAGATTGATTTCTGGAAAGTGTTCACATACAATTCAAAACTCGACTTATTCTCCAATTACATAACCAAGGCGCAGAATGTTGATATGAACTGGGAAAACTTGCTGACATTGAAGATAAGCAACTGGTTCTCTGCAAACCTGAGCATTACGCTTGCTTATGATGATGATATTGATGTCCCTGTTGACCGTGATGGTGACGGTATATGCGAAGGCGTAGGAAAGAGATTGCAGTTCAAGGAGTTATTGGGCTTAGGCTTCACATATAAGTTCTAAGATAATATCGTATATTTATAATAAAATGTCCCCGTACAAGGAGTACGGGGATGTTTTTTTTATTGTTGTCCGCTAAAAAAGCACAGTATTGCTATAAATTATTTATTATCACTTATTTACACAATATTTATGAGACAAGGCTTGTCATTTCGGAAGCTAGTCGTAACACGCGATACAGAATGGGGAGCGTTGTGAAGACTGCTGTCCGTAATCTGCTAACGGATTATCGTTTAACAGATTCCGTACAGACAGGTTCACTCGACACGTTCCTTAGTCGGTTCGCTTTGTCTTACGGAATGACCGTCGGGGGGGGTAGCGGACACTAATAGTTTTTTTTATGGCTTCGCTAGTTTAGTGGGATGGTGTCCGTTTCTAATTGTTTCTGAGTTTCTCGTTGTTCGTGTTGAGCGACAGTCGAAACAAGCGCAGTCGAAGTGCTAGTTGTTTGTCACAAAGTACTGCTACTATTTACGTATCTCTTTATTGTGTACTTGTCCACTCATTATCTTTAATTGTCTAATTAATAAAGTAAAAACTTTTGTGATACAAAAATTTTATTATATTTGCTCGTTATTATAATAGGTATATTGCATGGATTTGAGTAAATTTAGGATACATTTGCAACCATTGGTGCATCGTTTTGGTAATAAGATGTTTGCGCCGAAAATATGTAAGATTTTTATAAACTAGAAACAACTTTAAACAACCATAAACTTAGAAACGTGAAACATAAAAACGAAAGAAAAACATTATGCTGACAACTACAAACATAGAAGACATTACTTTATCGCTGCCAAGTAGCGACTTGGAGATGCTTAAACTGCTCTCGCAAAGGATGGGATGGAAGTTGAAGACCTGTCGAAAAAGCAGCTTAGAGAAGACTTCGGATGATGTGGACGCCGGCCGTGTCTATGATGCAGAAGGCCTCAAGCAGTTGTTCGATCGACTAGAGTCCAAAAGCACAACGCTCCCACCTTGCCAATATACTGAAGAAGATGTCGTACAGCGTGTTATGCAAGCAACTGCCGAAGCAAAAAGCGGCGTGGGCTGCCTGACTCTTGATGAATTTGAAACCTTGGTAGAGACATGGTAAAAGTAATAGTGACACCGGTTGCCATTGAAGACGCAAAAGCTATTTTTAGTTATTTTGACGCCTGCACATCTCGCAGTTTTTCCAAGAGACTTTTGAAGGAATTCGTAGCCTATGCCCGATGCCTGGAGCAAATGCCCGAGATGGGGGCTGTGGAACCGTTGCTCGTTCACCTAGGAAAAAACTATCGTTATGTTCTTGTGTTTCGCAGATACAAACTCATTTATTGCTTTGAAAATGAAATATGTTCGATTTTGATGGTATGTGATTGCCGACAAGACCCAAAACAATTGAAAAACAGCGACAGATTCAAATCCTCAAATCGTAAATCTAAAATCTAAAAGAATAACCAACGAAACAACATAGAAACTTAGAAACTGCGAAATGAAAACACAACTAGAATACATAAACATACTGCAGAGCAATTCCGAAAAGCTAAGGAAGGGAAGATTTTAATATATAGAATATGAAAAGAATACAATTGTCTGATATAATGACATCGAACAAAATCCTGTCGGATGCAGGGACAATGTTTTATAAGGAGTTAATCTCGGCATTGTCGGCTTCTGAAAAGGTAACTGTAGATATGACTGGTGTAAATTCGATACCTTCTGTATTTTTGAATGTATCAATAGGTCGCCTAATAGATGAAAAGGGGATTGGTGCATTAAGAAACAATGTTGCATTTACTATGATAACAAAGCAGCAGGCATTACGCCTAAAAGAATATATAGAAAAGTATTCAGTAAAAATGGAATTAGTATAACATAAACAACCTCAAACAACTTTAAACATTGAATATTAAACTTTGAACAACCTAGAACCCAGAAACTTAGAAACGTGAAACATAATAACGAAAGGAACGAAAAATGTGTACGGTAAGCATAAATGTTGACGAGGCTACGATTCAGCAGATTAATCCAGGTCTCACGAGCCGTGAGAGCATCGGTAGCTGGCTTCAGCACCAGGTGGACCTGATGATGAAGGAAATGGCTCACGGAAGAACCGAAAGCCGGAGGCTTGCGCTAAAAAAGGACATGACACCAGAACAATTGTATTCGTTGATTTCGGAAGAAATTGATGAGATTTATGCAAACGATTGATTATAAATATATTATTAAGCCTCGCGCTTCTCGGAAAATCTTCACGTTTTACAGAAATGTGGCGAAAAAATACCGTCATACCTACAACAAGGAGGATTTGAAACGCGATGTGCAAAACGCAGTATTCTCAATGTACAAGATTGAGCTGTCCTTGCTCAGGCGCGAATCCACGTTGACACGGTGGTGCGACTACCACATGGCCAACACAGACAAGTGGTACTTCGCCTATACCGTCGATGGTGATACCATAACCATCGTGGATGCCTGCCATGCCCAAAACATGCATGAAAAAGAACCATCAAACATATAAACAACATGAAAACGGCACTAATACATATCAATCGTACAGACGCAACATTTTGCGTCTCTTCAAACAACCATAAACAACCTCAAACAATATCAAACAATCATAAAACAACTTTAAACTTATAAACAATATAAAACAACTTTAAACATAGAAACTTAGAAACAATTAGAAACGGCGAAGCCATAAAAACATGGAGATAGTTTATTCGATACGAGATATGATTTATGTAGTGAGAGGTGTCAGGGTGATGCTTGATGCCGACCTTGCTGCAATATATGGATACACAACAAAGGCGTTCAACCAGCAGGTGAAGAACAATATTGCCAAGTTCGATGACGATTTCCGTTTCCAACTTACGAAAGAGGAGTATGCAGAAATTCTAAGGTCAAAAAAATTGACCATAAAAATACCTGTAAATGCTTATGAATCAGAAATAAATGAAAACAATCAATTTTTGAGGTCAAATTTTTTGACATCAAAAACAGATTTAACGGATTATGTTTCAGGGGAATATAATAATGAAGAAAACTTGAAGTCAAAAAATTTGACTTCAAGTTGGGGTGGAACACGTAAACTACCTTTTGCTTTCACCGAGCAAGGCATCTATATGCTTATGACCGTTCTCAAGGGCGAATTGGCGACAAGGCAGAGCAAGGTTTTGATTCGTACATTCAAGGAAATGAAAGATTTTATCGTTGACAACAAAAGTCTTATTGGTTCCGATGAATTGATTCGTCTTTCGTTGCAGACAGCCCAGAATACGGTCGATATTGCCGAGATAAAGGATGAAATGCTCACAAAATCCAATCTTGTCGAAGTCATTCAGGATTTTACCGAATTGCGGACCAAGAACGAATACTTAATTCTTAATGGTGAATCAGTGGAGGCTGATATTGCCTACAATACGATATATGCTTCGGCAAAACACAATATTTTTGTCGTTGATAATTACATTGGACTCAGGACTTTAGTAATGTTAAAGGATGTAAAGCCAAGCGTTTCGGTAACTATTTTCTCCGACAATGTCGGTAATGGGCTTCATCAGAGTGAGTTCGATGATTTTTGCAAGCAGTATCCTAAGTTGAAGATAACTTTCCGTAAGACTTCGGGCATTTATCACGACAGGTATATCGTTGTGGACTACAATACCAAAGCCGAACGTATATACCATTGCGGAGCATCTTCGAAGGATGCCGGCAATAAAGTTACAACAATAACAGAAGTATCCGACCGTCAAATATATCATTGCATATTTGATGCGTTGCTAAATAATCCGATTTTAAAACTATCAAACATATAAACAACATGAAAACGGCACTAATATATATCGATCGTACAGACGCAAGACCTTGCGTCTCAACAAACAAATACGGGACGGTTTCAAACCGACCCCTACAAAAACAATATCAATCGTACAGGCGCAACATTTTGCGTCTCTTCAGACAACCATAAACAACATTAAACATTAAACATTGAACATTAAACATTGAACTTTGAACTTTAAACTTTGAACAACTTAGAAACAATTAGAAACTTAGAAACGGCGAAGCCATAGAAACGTGAAACATAGAAACCCAGAAACGCCGCAGGCATAGAAACTTAGAAACAACTTTGCTTATGACAAACATTTATAATAATCGTCAATCTAAAATCGTAAATAACATTTACCCGTTATGAATAAAACAGTAATCATATATATATTGTTTTCCCTTTTATTCGCCAGTTCTCTTTCCGCCCAGGACAACTATACTGTGGTGGTTAAATGTTCTCCTATCAGTGGGCAGAACGGATATATGCTTAGACATTCGTCTAGGAACGGTCAATGCTCATACTCTTTATACACATCAAGCGTAGTTTTCGCATATGAGAATGCTAGTTATGGAAGTTATACTGTTAATTTAATTGGATACGCCAATTTTAATATTTCAAATCTTCCCACAAATTTTACGATAGGTCTCGCTGATATAACATTTAATCAACTGCAATCCGCGTCTTCGTATCATCCTGTGGATATATATGGGATGAGTGCAACTCCTACAACTGCAAATAGTGTTGAGTTTACAAAACTAGTAAGCAGAACTGTGTATAATTCTAGTAATACATCTCAAATTTATACATGGGGTAAAGATTCTTATGCTGCATTTGCTCATACAACATGCACTACTAATAAAACGTACTCCCAGTATTTAATTCATATTCCATGGGGATATACGTCTGCTTATACAACATCAGTTGGGCAAGCATCAAGTACTTTAAGTAGTCTTGTTGGTGGAGCTGCATATCCAACAGGAACTCTTACTTTATCCCATTCAACCTTCGCTACAAAATACCACGATGCACTGGCTAGCATGTACACAGTATCATCGACTAATAATGGAGCCTGGTCATATAGTGCAGGTTATCTGTGTGCTTATTATGATATTGAAAATGCAAGAAAATCTTCTAAAACGGACTTTGGTATGGCATTTTCACAGGGCGCTAATAGTAATTTGCCTGGCATTTCTGCTCCTACAAGTGCTATGTGTATGCATATCACCTATATGGCTCCCTGGTCTTGTGTTCTTGCTCCATCTGTAAGGACTTCCGCCTCGTCTGCTTGTGTGGGCGACGGCATAATTTCACTGACGGCATCACAGAACAATGGTTCCGCGTATGTTCCGATTGTAGCAACAAAGACTTGGCAATGGTATAGTGGAACGAACGGCAGCAATGGCACATACGCTACTATGGGTGGTACTTTTACAGCCAATACGTCACATTCGACTACCGTACAGGCTCCAGCAAATACAGGTTCAGTATGGTACAAATATATCCAGACAATTAAAATTACCTCAAATGCTACATGCACTCCTTTGGGAGCTACTTCAAAAACTTATACGGTGTCTTGCCGTCCTGCATCTGTTGCCATAGTGCAGTGCTGCTCTTCGCTTGGTGGCACCCTTACTTTTAATGGAACCCAAACTGGCGACCGCAGTGTGACGCTGTCGTGGGGCGGAATTACTAACACAAACGGCATCCTCCATTATGTAATCAGTTACGGCACTGGTCCTACCTACAAGCAGATAGAGGTGGCAGCCAACAGAAATAGCATCGAAATCGGGAACCTTACAAACGGAAGGACATATCACTTTGAAATACAGGCAATAGGAAAGACTGGCAGTCCAAGTTATTGCAACTCAAACACTATAAACGTAAATTTAGTACCTATTTGTAACGAATGAAAATGAATAAAACATATATGATAACAAAATAACATACAGAATGAATTTATCAAGAATATTAATATCAACCGATTAACATTATAACTCATGGAAATTTATCACGGAAGCACACAAATTGTCAGTATGCCAGAAATAAGGGTTTCTCATTTCAATAAGGACTTTTATTTCGGATTTTACTGCACTTATATGAAAGAGCAGGCTATCAGGTGGGCTACGCGATTTGGAAATGGCTATGTGAATATCTATGACTATGAGGAGATGGCAGGCTTGAAAATCCTTCGTTTTGAAAAAATGTCGGACGAATGGCTTGATTTTATTGTTGCTTGCAGAAATGGAATTCCGCATAATTATGATATTGTTGAGGGACCTATGGCTGACGATTCGATATATAATTATGTGCAGGGTTTTCTGGATG
>JAFZLK010000091.1 GCA_017551515.1 Bacteroidales bacterium
CGACAGCATTGTAACGCTACACCTTACAATATATCCGCTGCCTCAGCCCGAAATTACCGTTGATGGCATTCTCGATGCCTGCAATCCCGAAACCGCAAGCGTAACACTTTCGACAGAAGAATTCGATTCGTACATCTGGTCTAATGGCGAAATAACAAGCACCATTGAAGTTACAGAACCAAACATTTACTATGTAGAGGTTGTGGATAGTCATGGCTGCCACGGAGTTTCGGAAATGACAACTGTGGGCTACAGTTCTGTACTCACTGAAGCACCGCAAATAAGGCTAGTAGGCATGAGCAACAGCGGAAAGAATGTGATATTGTGGAATGTCGCCTCCACCGAAGGTATAGCCGGATATGAAATTTACAGGGAGGACAATGTTGCAAACGTATTTAACTGCATCAATCGGATAGAAAGACCGAATGCTCGAAGCTACATCGACCTGACATCGGAACCAGGAGCGCGAGCATACCGCTACAAAATATGCTCATTCGACGAATGCGGAGGCAGGTCACCTATGAGCGACCTACACAAGACCATGCACCTCACAATAAACCGCGGAGTCGGAACAAACTGGAATCTGATATGGTCGCATTACGAAGGCTTGGAGTTCAGCACTTATAAGATATACAGAGGCACAAGTCCGCGCGATATGGTAATGATTGGAGAAATGCCATCAACACTTAATTCGTTCACCGACCTTACAAATACATTGGAGGAGGGAATGTACTATCGCGTTGAGATAGTTACAAACAACGGTATCAAGAATGATGAAGTTTCGTTGTCATCCAACATCGTTGCAAACGAATTTGTTGACAACTATACAATTACGGCATTTAGCAACAATGTTAATTTTGGCACAGTTTCGGGTAGCGGTACCTATCCAGCCGAACTTGACATCACGCTTGCTGCAATACCTAATGCAGGCTACGAATTTGTATCTTGGAGCGACGGTAATGCCGCTAATCCACGTATAATAACCGTGACTGAAAGTGCAACATATATTGCTTATTTTAATACGTCTGGCATTGAAGATAATGTGGTAGCCGATGTTTCCATTTTCCCCAATCCTACAAATGACATCTTGAACATTATTTCTTCAGAAATTATTACTTCCATTGAAATTGTAAATGCGATGGGGCAGATGGTAGCAAGAAAGGATGTCAATAGCGACAATGCAGTTTGCAATGTGGCTGGATTGGCAAATGGAATTTATGTTGTTCGTATCCATGTTCATGGGGCGGAAATCCAGCGAAAATTCATAAAGGAATAAAACGAAATGTTTGTGGTATATTGTAATTGTAGGGGTAGGTTTCAAATCTGCCCCTACAATTTTTATTGCAACATATCCTTTCAAAAAAAATCAGAAAACTAAATTTTCCAATTGTATTTTGCATTATTTTTGTGCGTTTTTCTAACTCAAACAAATTTTCGCAAGATGGAAGAAAAGAAGGATTCACTGAACTTTATCGAACAAATCATTGAGAACGATTTGTCATCAGGAAAAGTAACTAGCACATACACTCGTTTTCCCCCAGAACCAAACGGCTACCTGCACATCGGACACGCAAAGTCAATCTGCCTCAACTTCGGTATCAAGAACCAGTACCACGGCAAGTGCAACCTGCGTTTCGACGACACAAACCCGTCAAAGGAAGATGTTGAATATGTAAACTCGATCATAGCCGACATCAAGTGGCTCGGCTTCGAGTACGACAAGTTGCTCTACACATCCGACTATTTCGACCAGCTTTACGAATGGGCAAAAATGCTTATACGCGAAGGCAAGGCTTACGTCGATGAGCAAACTCCCGACCAGATTGCCGAACAGCGCACCAACCCTACCATACCCGGAATCGAAAGCCCGTTCCGCAACCGTCCAGCCGAGGAAAGTTTGAAGCGCCTCGAGGAAATGAACGCAGGTATGCACGAGGAAGGTTCGATGGTACTGCGCGCAAAGGTTGATATGAACTCGCCTAACATGCACATGCGTGACCCGATAATGTACCGTATCATCCGCCGTCCACACGACCGCACTGGCGACAAGTGGAACATCTACCCGATGTACGACTACGCTCACGGACAAAGCGACTACATCGAGGGCATCACCCACTCAATCTGCACATTGGAATTCGAGGTTCACCGTCCACTTTACGATTGGTTCCTCGACCAGATTGACAAGACCGGCAAACGCCCACAGCAGATTGAATTTGCACGACTGAACCTTTCATATACGGTAATGAGCAAGCGCAAGCTTCTCGAACTTGTAAACAACAAGTATGTTAGCGGTTGGGACGATCCACGAATGCCTACCGTCAGCGGTTTGCGCCGTCGTGGCTACACACCCGAATCTATCCGCACCTTCGCAGAGAAAATCGGTGTTGCAAAGCGCGAAAACATGATTGATGTCAGCCTTCTCGAATACTGCATTCGCGAAGACCTCAACAAGCGCGACTACAGAATATTGGCAGTCCTCGACCCGCTGAAGGTTGTCATTACCAACTACCCAGAAGGTCAGACTGAAAAACTCGAGGCACAGAACAACCCCGAAGACGAAAATGCAGGAACACGCCAGCTTACCTTCGGACGCGAAATCTATATCGAGCGCGAAGACTTTATGGAAGATGCTCCGAACAAGTTCTTCCGCCTTAAACCGGGTGGTGAAGTTCGCTTGAGATATGCATATTTCATCAAGTGCAACGAAGTGATAAAGGATGCCAACGGCAACATCACCGAATTGCACTGCACCTACGACCCTGAAAGCCGTGGCGGAAAATCACCCGACGGACGCAAGGTAAAGGGCACAATACACTGGGTAAACTGCGACACCTGCGTTGATGCAGAAGTTCGTTTGTACGACCGCCTATTCACCAAGGAAAATCCCGATGACCTTGCCGAAGGCGAAACCTACCTCACCTATCTGAATCCGGATTCGTTGAAGGTTGTAACCGCAAAGGTTGAGGAATACATAAAGGAAACCAAGGAAACCAGCTTCCAGTTCGAGCGCAAGGGCTACTTCTGCTTCGACAAAGATTCGACACCCGAGAAGCCGGTATTCAACCGCACTGTCACCTTGAAGGATTCATGGGCAAAAATTGCTGAGAATGACAAAAAGTAGGATAGCACTTTTCCCAGGCTCGTTCGACCCGATAACCGTTGGTCACGAGTCCATAATTCGCCGTGCACTGCCGATGTTCGACAAGATTATTGTCGGCGTAGGAGTAAACTCCGAGAAGTCGGCAATGCTTTCGAGCGAAAAGCGTGTGGAACTGATAAAAATGGTATTTGCCGATGAGCCAAAAGTGGAAGTCGTCACCTATTCGGGACTGACAGTTGACTTCTGCAAGGCTCACGATATCAGTTTCATACTGCGCGGACTGCGCACTTCCGCCGACTTCGAGTTCGAGCGTGCCATCGGACATGCCAACCAGCTTCTTGACAAGAACATCGAAACCGTATTCATGCTCACTCTGCCCGAACATACCTTCATATCATCCAGCATTGTCCGCGACATTGCCAAGCACAACGGCGACATTTCGGCATTTTTGCCAAAGGCGATTGAAAGAGAGGATTTCTAAAGCATTTTACAAAAAAGATAATAGTCTAAATCTCGATAAAAAAGTGAGATTTAGACTATCATTAATTATATATGTTATTTCGGATTTGCAATCCGAAATAATTGAATATAAGGATTTTCAATCCGAATAAACATGTTATGCATACTTAATGTAATCGTACTGCTTTCATCAATTAATAACAGTAATTAAACTCATAATTTATGCTACATATTATGATAACAATATGACTTTTATGTATTCATCTAAAAGTGATAGTAGTCTAAATCTCGATAAAAAAATGAGATTTAGACTATCATCGCTTGGATGTTAAAAAATATTATAGTAGTTTTGCACACAAAATTACAATGTCATGGCAGCTTTGATAGGAAGAAAAAAGGAACTAAAAGAATTTCAGCGTTTGTACAATTCCGATGAGTCGGAAATGGTTATAGTATATGGTCGTAGGCGTGTCGGAAAAACGTACTTGGTAAACCAAGCATTTGCCGAAATAGGTTTCTCTTTCAAAGTTACAGGACTCTACAAAAGCGACCTTTCACACCAATTGGAAAATTTCACTCTTGCACTAAATGAATATTTTAGTGGCAAACAGATACCGCAACCCAAAAATTGGATGGATGCTTTTGATGTGTTGAAGGATTGCCTTTCCAAATGTAGGTCAAAAAGGAAAAAAGTTCTCTTTTTTGACGAATTGCCATGGATGGATACAAAGGGAAGCAAGTTCCTTGAGGCATTCGAATGGTTTTGGAACAGCTGGGGCAGTGCTCGCGGAGATCTTCTGCTTGTCGTTTGCGGAAGCGCTACAAATTGGATTATCAACAAGTTGTTCAAGCATAAGGGCGGACTATACAATCGCGCAGGAACAAAGATGTTTATACAACCTTTTACTTTGGCTGAAACAGAGCAATACCTTCAGAAAAACAAAATCGAATATGAACGATACGACATTGCCCAGATTTACATGATGATGGGTGGAATACCTTATTACCTAAAACAGCTGGAACCCGGTCGGACTTTGGCGGATAATATTGACAATTGCTTCTTTAAGAAAAACGGCAAACTGTGGGACGAATTTGAGAATCTTTACGAAACACTTTTTGCAGAATCGGAAATATATTTGCGTATTGTGGAGGCATTGGCAGGAAAAACAATTGGACTTACCCGCGAAGAAATAATCTCTGTCACAAGACTTCCCAACAACGGCATGACTTCCAAAGCATTGAAAGACCTTGTAAAATGTGGATTCGTAAGGACATACCAATATTACGGACGTAAGACGAAAGGGCAGACATTCCAACTTGCAGACTTCTATACAATGTTTTATTTCAAGTTCATAAAGGACAACTACGGACAAGACGAGCATTTTTGGACACATCTTCTCGACAATCCAAAGAAAAATGCATGGCTGGGATATAGTTTCGAGCAACTGATAAAAGACCACATCGAGCAAGTGAAAAAGGCTCTTGGCATCGGTTCTGTTCTGACGAAACAATCAAGTTGGTTTGTCGAAAAGCGCGATATTAACGATGAAAACATTAACGGTGCGCAAATAGATTTGCTCATCGATCGCAGGGACAGGGCTATTAACATTTGTGAAGCAAAATTCTACAGCGGAGAATTCATTATTGACAAGGAATACTCGTTGAAACTTCGCAACAAAATTGCAGCATTCAAAGCTGTTGTAAAAACGCACAAATCATTAGTTCCTACAATGATAACCACATTCGGTGTAAAGCAAAATGCCTATAGCGGCAATGTACAGCAAGAAGTTGTACTTGACGATTTGTTTAATTAGAAATGACAAAATCGAATTATTTTTGTTTGTGAATTATTTGCGTTAAATCCTTGTTAATCAATAAGAATAGTGTAAATATACAAAAACGATAGTAGTCTAAATCTCGATAAAAAAGTGAGATTTAGACTATCATAGTTCCTTTACCTTACTCGTGAATAATACTCAACATGGCGCTCCAACACTATGCCATCATCGGTTTCTGTGTCATTGTAAGCGCAAGTCCATACATCCATATTCCAATTAGTATCCGCTTCGCGCATCATAAACTCAACCCAGCCACCAGTCTTATATCCTGAGAAAGTAAAATAATCGTTTTTATAATACCATAGTTTACCTGCTGCTATGATATCACCATGATATTTGCAAATATACTTGCAGTAATCTTCATCGTACTCCTTTGCCAGATAAATTGTATCGCCTCCCATCTCGCCAACAAAATAAAGGTTGGAAGGGAAACGATATGTATATGGGTAGAAAGTGTAAACGACATCAGCAAGCCCCTCTTCCTTATGTATCATTTCGGAGGATTCATCGGTTTGCTGATAGTTATAAATATACAAGGTTGAATCCAAAGCCCATGTCATTTCGGTCGGAATCATCTCTTTTTCAGCCATTGTCGGTTGGTTTTCCGGATCTGGTTCTGGCAATGGTTCCTCTTCTTTTTTGCAACCTGCTAAAAATAAAATAGCCACCAAAGAAATAGTTAAAATATACTTAGTTTTCATAAATCATTTTTTATAAATCAAAAATCCGCACAAAGGTATAAATGATTAATGAAACACATTTGAAAAATAACGTATTTCCCTATGTTTTATAATATGGAAATCATTATTAAATGTTCAACATCTTGTTAATCAATATTATACACATCTTCATTTGCTTTATTTACTTTCAAAAATCCGTTAATTAAAAAAAACAGATTTTTTTAAGCCAATTCAAATTAAAGCATTAAATTTGCACCCTCAAATTGTAACGTTATTTTTAAGAACAAATTATGTCAAACAAGGAGAAAACTACACAGCAAGAAGGTTTGCAGAATGTTGAATCTGCATTGAACCGCACAGAAAACTGGTTCGAAAAAAATCAGAAAATCATTATTATAATTTTCGCTGCTATCGTTGTAATAGCATTGGGAATCATCGCATATGTGAAATTTGTACGCGAACCGAAAAACCGCGAGGCAATGACCGAGTTGTACAAGGCAGAATTTGCATTTGCAGAAGATAGCTTCAGACTTGCCCTCAACGGAATCGATGGCGAATACAGCGGTTTCGCAGCAATAGTTGAAGATTACGGCAGAACCCCATCAGGAAATGCTGCTCGCTACTATGCTGGCGTTTGCTGTATGAGACTTGGTGAATTCGAAGATGCAATAACTTACCTCGAAGGTTTCGACAGCGACGACCCGATGATTGGTCCTATGGCTGTTGCACTTGTCGGTGATGCTCACATGGAACTTGGTGACAACGAAAAGGCTGCCAAGAACTATGTAAAGGCTGCAGACAAAGCAAACAACGACTATCTCACACCGATCTTCCTCATAAAGGCTGGCAACACTTACGAACTCTTGGGAGAATACCAGAAGGCTCTTGATACTTACACAAGAGTACAGGAAGAATACTACAATGTACTTGAACGTACCGACAAGACAAACATCGAAAAGTACATCAAGCGTGCAGAAATGCATCTTAACAAGTAAAAAACTCACATTATCTTTCATATTTTTTGTCAGGGGGGACTTGTCCCCCATTTTTTTAATATAAGACTATGGCAAGCGAACTCAAGAACCTATCAATCTACACCGAAACGGGAATAGCAAAGCAAAATCCAGAGCATCCATATAGAATCGGCATCGCTGTTTCCGAATGGAACCAAGAAATTACAGCCAACCTCGCTGCAGGTGCAATCGAAACCCTAAAGAAATATGGTTACAGCGATTCCGACATCGTTCTGCGTAGCGTTCCGGGAAGTTTCGAATTACCACTTGGAGCAATATACCTTATCGAAAATCAGGAATGTGATGCTGTAATTTGTCTCGGCTGTGTAATTCAAGGCGACACCAAACATTTCGACTATGTTTGCTCAGGCGTAACCCAAGGCGTCATGGATGTGAACACTAGATATGCAACGCCAGTAGCTTTCGGGCTGCTCACAACCAATAATCAGCAACAGGCAATCGACCGCGCAGGTGGCCGACTTGGCAACAAGGGTGTTGAAGCAGCCGCGGCAGCATTGAAAATGCTAACCCTGAAAAATGAAGTCAGGTAGAATAAAGATTGCCCTGCTTATTCTGCTGTCGGCAACGACATTGCTATCGTGCATCCCACAAAAGAAGTGGGAGAAGGCTACCATAACATTCAACGATGGCACAGAAAAAGAGGCAATCGTATATGTTTCTCCACTTTCATACTACAATTTCTTCAGAGCAAAATATTCACACGAAGAACGCAGGATAATTTATCCGCCAGATTCCGTAAAAGCGGTAATCAACAACAATTTCAGATACCAATCATTATTTTTCGATGAAGAACGCTTCGGAATGGAGTCGCGCGAATTTGTCAAGCATATTGCTGGCAACAAACTGTATGTGGGTGTTAGTAAGGTAAAGATGAAAACCTGCGCCTGCAAGACATCTGGAGGTTATTTCAAGGCCTATTTCCTTGTGCATGGCGAACAATACGAAAGAATTGAAATCGATCTAAAGCATCGCGTTGTGAATGTCAACTTGCTGAACAAGTTCATCAAGGACGAAGACATCAACTTTGAAATTCCGCAGCAAGTGAACCTTGAGGAATTAATATCGCTCATCAATCAGGCCGACAAATAAAGCTCAGATTAACTTTCAAACTATAACCAATAAAAAAACCTCCGTAAGCTTGGGATTCTAACGGAGGCTAAAATAAAGTTTGATAATATGAGGGCAATTTTAGGGAATCATTTTGAGGTGTTATCTCGTAAATGATTCGGGTGCAAAGATATGCTTTTATTCTAAATCCAACAAAATTTTTATGATGAGATTATACAAAATAAGTCATAACAAATATTTACTGGTTAAATACTTATAACTTAACAAATCTAAAAAATGTTAAATGTTAAATTTCTGCTTTGAGTAGAAGTATTATTATGCGATTTAAGACATTAATAATAAGCAAATTAGCAACTGAAAAATAGTTCATGTCCCTTTAGGTATTGTAAAAAATGAAAAAAAAGTATTTCCCATTACAAAGCAAAGTTTTATCTTTACAACCGAATTTGTAAAACGAAATAGAATTATGAAAATTATCAACTTAGGAGGCAAAGGCAGTCTGCTCGACCAGTTTTTGTCTGAGGTTCGCGATGTGCAAATCCAGCAGGAAAGATTGCGTTTCCGCAATAATATCACCCGCATAGGTGAGGTAATGGCATACGAAATAAGCAAGCGTCTGCCTTTTTCCGATGAGGATATAATAACCCCTCTTGGCATAGCAACTGTTCCTACAATTAAGGAGCAGCCGATTTTGGCAACGATTCTCCGTGCTGGACTTCCTATGTATAAAGGGTTCCTGAATTTTTTCGATCATGCTGATAGTGCGTTTATTGCTGGGTATCGCAAATACGACAAAAATGGCAAGTTTGAGGTGAAAATCGACTATATCACTTCTCCATCCATTGACGATAGGCTTGTAATAATTTGTGATCCTATGCTTGCAAGCGGAGGTAGTATCGAGCTAGCTTTCAAAGGCTTGCTGGAATACGGAACACCAAAGCATGTGCATGTTGCGGCTGTGATTGCAAGTCGTGAAGGCTTGGAGTATATAGAAAGAGTGTTGCCCGAAAGCATGGTGACGGTTTGGACGGCCGCCATTGATGACGAGCTTACTGTAAAATCATACATTGTTCCTGGCATAGGCGATGCAGGCGATTTAGCATTTGGAGAAAAAACAGAATAGCCAAATCCAAACTTTTTTCTATCTTCACGGCACTAAAAATGCCATTTAGATGATAACAGAAACTACTGATATAGAAACCGTTGCCATCCATGTTGTAGGCAACAAGGCCGAGGATGCTGGCTATGGGCTGTCGAAATCGGCGATAGAGCTTGACGATGAAATCAAGGAAATCATGATGGATTATTTTCTGTCATCCTTCAAGTCGGGTGAACTGTACAACTTTTACCACGACAGCGAATTGTCGTACAACGAGGTATGCGACTATGTAGCCAAGATTTTTGATGATAGTTCGCAACTTTTCGAGCAGTCGGTCAATCTGACAAAGCACTTGTACGAGAAAAGTTCGCATCCCAACATCAAGTCGGGCGAATTTTATGTGGTGCTGTTCCACGACTGTCAGATTGAAGGCGAAAAGGTTGATGCAGTGGGACTTTTCAAGTCAGAAAACAAGGATCCGTTCCTAAAGGTTAAGCGTGACGGAGACAATTTCCGCATCGAGTGCGACCGTGGCATCAATCCGCGAAAGATGGACAAGGGCTGTCTGGTGTTCAATTACGAGCGCGAAAACGGCTTTGTTGTCAAGGTCATCGACAATACCAACCACACCGAGGCGCATTATTGGACAGACGACTTTCTGCACATCAGGCAGAGACAGGACAAGTATTTCAACACTCACAATGTGATGTCGATGTACAAGAACTTTGTCACCAAGGAGCTGCCACAGCAGTTTGATGTGTCGAAAGCCGACCAGGCCGATTTGCTCAACCGTTCGGTAAAATTTTTCAAGGAGAACGAAAATTTTGAGATGCAGAACTTTGAAGATTCGGTGATTCGTCAGCCGGAGGTCATCGAGCAGTTCAAGAGTTTCAAGGACACATTTTCGCGCGAAAACGACTTTGAGATTCCCGACAGCTTTGACATTTCCGATTCGGCGGTAAAGAAGCAGAGTCGCGCCTTCAAGAGTGTCATAAAGTTGGACAAAAATTTTCATATTTATGTCCACGGCAACCGCAACTTGATAGAGCAGGGCGAGGACGAAAAAGGAAAGTTCTACAAGGTTTATTACAAGGAGGAGGAATAAAATAGACAGGAAAGATTTTTTAGTATTTTTGCATGAACATTGCATTTATGGCAGTAAATAGTTTTGTAAATATTGCATACAGGAAAACAATTGATTTTGTTGAGTCAATTCCAAAATCGGAAAGAAAAAAGTATGGTCAGTTTTTTACATCAGAACCGATTGCCCGGTACATGGCTTCGCTATTTTCTTTTAATTGTTTGCCACAGTCATTAAGAATACTAGATGCTGGAGCTGGCACAGGATTGCTTACAACTGCACTTGTTGAGAATTTAAGAAATTCTGGATATACAGGAAATATAAAAACTGTATGTTATGAAAATGATGCTAAGGTTATTTCAACTTTAGTTGAAAATCTAGAGATTCTAAAAAGGCACTATTCTATAAATTACGAAATTAGAAGAGACAATTATTTGACTTCCCAAAATTTCACAGAACTTGATTTGTTCAAAAAGGATATATCTACAGAATACGATATGATAATTGGTAATCCCCCATATCTCAAGGTGTCCAAAGATTCTGCAGAAGCTAAGATGATGTCTGATGTTTGCTATGGTGCCCCCAATTTATATTTTCTTTTCTTGGCTATGGGTATTCATAATTTAAAGGATGGCTGCGAGTTAGTTTATGTTATCCCACGTTCATGGACTTCTGGAGCATATTTTGAAAGGTTCAGAAAATATCTGTTCAAGCATTGTGTCATTACAAATATTCATATTTTTGATAGTCGCGATAAGGTTTTTGACGGAGAATCTGTATTGCAGGAAACAATGATAATAAAAGTTAAAAAGACATTGGATAAACCAGCTTTTGTAAGAATATCTTCATCAAGCACAAGTGATTTCTCTGACAATAAATACTTTGATGTGGATTATGATACAATAGTCTCACCGAATCAATATGTATTCATTGTTACAAGTAAAGAAGATGCCGAAATATTGTCAAGAATAAATCGTCAGAAATACACTTTAGTTACAGACAATTTACGTATGAGAACAGGTGTTATTGTTGATTTTAGGACACAAGAGGTATTAAGAAACAACAATGAGGAAGGTGCTTATCCTTTGTTTTATTCACAACATATAAAAGATGGTCGGGTATTTTGGCCGATAGGTCGAGATGGTGAATATATTATGACCGACAGAATAGGTTTTTTACAGGAAAATTCCGATTACTTGTTTGTAAAACGTTTTACATCAAAAGAAGAAAAAAGAAGATTACAATGCGGGATATATTTGAACGATGATTATAAACAGTATAAATACATTAGTACTCAAAATAAAATCAATTACATAAAGTGTGACAATCCGGAAATTGCCTATGGCTTGTTTACATTATTGAATTCATCATTGTATGATTCATATTACAGAATACTTAATGGTTCTACGCAAGTAAATTCCACAGAGATAAATGCAATGCCAGTGCCATCTAAAGAAGATTTGGAAATGATAGGCAGAGAACTTATTGGAAAAGAATTGACAGAACAAAATTGTAATAATATAGTTGATAGATGGATAAAATAAGTAGAATCAAAAAACTTCTTGCCGACATTGGGTTGCCAACAGCCCAACAATCAAATATATGTGCACTTACAATTCTAGGAATGGCAGGACTAAAACAAACAACGAAATGGACTAATGCTTCAAACGAATGGGTAAGAATACATGATATTATTTTGTTTGCAAATGATAATTATGATGTAAATTACGCAGAAAATTCAAGAGAAACATTTCGAAAAAAAGCCCTACATCATTTTAGAAATGCAGCAATTGTAGAAGATAATGGGGAAGCGACAAACAGTCCTAATTATCGTTGGAGACTTACTGATGAGTTTTTGGAGATTATTAGGAAAATAAATGTATCAAAAGATCCACTAAAATTATTTAAAGAGAATCATGAAAGTCTTGTTGTTGCATATTCTTCAAAAAGGGAGATAAATAAGATCCCTGTTAAGATAAATGGACAGATATTTTCTTTTAGTGGTGGGAAACATAATCAATTACAGAAGGCAATAATTGAAGAATTTGCATCAAGATTTGCTCCTAATTCCGAATGTCTTTATGTTGGTGATACTACTCAAAAAGACCTAGTTAAATCTGAAAAAAGATTGAAGGAAATAGGTTTTGCCATATCACTTCATGACAAAATGCCAGATGTTATAATCTATTCTGAAGAAAAGAAATGGTTGTATTTTATAGAGGCTGTAACATCTGTAGGACCAATGGAGCCTAAACGTATTAAGGAATTGATGGAAATGACAAAAAATGTAAAAGTTCAAAGGATATTTATTACAGCATTTCCCGATTTCAAGACATATAAGAAATTTTCGGAGCAATTGGCTTGGGAGACAGAAGTATGGATTGCTGAGATTCCAGACCACATGATACATCTTAATGGGTATAAGTTTTTAGGTTAATTATTTTTTCACCTTGTCAGACATTATCGACACATATAAAACCATCACCGCGCCTTCGGAAGGTTTCTATTCCGAGAAGGGCAGCAAGTTCATATCGCTTGCATTTCCTGTGCGCAGCGAGGACGAGGTGAGGGAAAACCTGCAGGCGGTGAAGAAGAAGTATTACGATGCCCGTCATCATGTGTATGCTTTTGTGCTTGGCGATTATGGCGACACCTATCGTTGCAGCGACGACGGAGAACCTTCCAACAGTTCGGGAATGCCTGTGCTGGGACAGTTGCGCTCGTTTGGGCTTACTTATACAATGATTGTGGTTGTGAGGTATTTCGGTGGGACAAAGTTGGGAATACCTGGACTCATAAACGCCTACCGCACAGCCGCTGCCGATGCGTTGAGCAATGCAAAAATTGTGGATGAAACTATAGATGCTTCGTATTCGCTTGCGTTTACCTACGATGATGTGAATTTAGTTATGAAATGTCTAAAGGATTTCGATGCAAAGATTGTTGCACAATATTTTACAGAGGATTGCCGTTTAGATTTTATGGTAAAGCTTTCGGCGGAAGCTCCGCTTGTGGAGGCTCTGTCGAAGAATTACAAGGTTGTTATAAACAAAAAATAATATATAGATGGTACGCTGTATGCGTCCTATTATATGTTTATGTAACTTATGAGAATTACATAGCGGTGATGTTAGGCGGTTACATAAAAATATGAGACGTATTTTTATTTTTTACTATTCATTCCCAGATAGTTTAGGCAAACATAAAGACTTTCATTTTTGGGGGTTACCTTTTTCTCCTTTTATCATAAATTAATGAAAGATGTGTGGTACATATCGAAAAAAAAGTATTTTTGCGGTACATTTTGAACATATCATTTTCGATGAAGATAGAAAAAATAAAAATAGAGAATTTCAAAGTTTATAAAAATACTGAAATTACAAAAGTGGGTAATTTTTCAGTATTTTTAGGAGCTAATGGGTCAGGTAAAAGCACGCTTTTCGATGTTTTTGGCTTTTTAAGTGATGCCTTGAAAAGCAATGTAAAAGTTGCGTTGAACAAGCGTGGAGGATACAAGGAGGTTTGTACTCGTGGATGCAAGGGACCGATTACTTTTGAAATAAAGTTTCGTAATACAGAAATGCAAGGTAGCCAACCGCTTATTACCTACCATTTAGAAATATCTCTTCAGCAAGGCACGACAATTCCAGTTGTTGCTAAGGAATTTTTAAGTTATCGTCGTGGACAAAAGGGAAAACCTTATCGTTTCCTTGATTTTCAATATGGCAAAGGGACTGCAATTATCAACGAAGACCAATATACCGACAGCCTGAATTTTGAAGACAAAAGGGAAGAGCAAATTTTGGATTCTCCTGACATATTAGCAATCAAAGGTTTGGGACAATTCCAAAAATTCAAAGCAATAAGTGCATTTCGCCGATTACTGGACGAATGGTATGTGTCTAACTTCCAAATTCAAAGTGCAAAAGAGGCTGAAGATGTAGGTTATAGTGAACATTTGTCAACTACAGGAAATAATTTGGCGCAAGTCGCAAAATTCATTTGGGAGAATCATCGTGATGTATTCAACACGATTATAGAGAAGTTCAAGCAGAGAGTTCCTGGTATCGAAAATGTTGAACCGGAGGAGACTCCCGATGGACGCATCATTCTGAAATTTAAGGACGGAAGTTTTAAGGATCCTTTTATTTCTCGTTTTGTTTCGGATGGAACAATTAAAATGTTTGCGTACTTGGTGCTTCTTTATGACCCAGTAAGACATCCATTGCTTTGTGTCGAAGAACCTGAGAATTATCTTCACCCAGAACTTCTTTTTGAACTGGCGGAAGAATTCAGAGAATATGCTCAAAGTGGTGGGCAGGTTTTTGTATCTACTCATTCTCCCGACTTTGTAAATGCCATTCGTGTGAATGAATTGTTCTGGCTCACAAAACTGAATGGAACCACAAGCATAACAAAAAGTGATGAAATCATCAGGAAACTGTATGAAAATGGTGACAAGTTGGGTTGGTTGTGGCAACAAGGTTATTTAAAGGGTAGTGGACCAAAATCATAGGATATGGATAGATTAGAATTTCTTGTTGAGGAACGTTCTATTGCCGAAGTATTAAAAGTAATTCTCCCAAAAATCCTACCACAAAGTTGGACTTTGGACGAGAACTTTTTTGTTCGTCACCATAATGGCAAGTCCGATCTTAAAAAATCTATTCCACAAAAATTCAAAGCTTTTTCATCTCTGCCGTATGATACAGGTATAGTTGTTGTGCAGGATCAAGATGCGAATGATTGTAAACAACTGAAAAAAGAATTGTCCCAGATATGCGAGCAGTACAATTCAAAACCTTGTCCTTATAGGGTTCGGATAGTATGTCACGAATTAGAGGCATGGTATTTGGGCGATGTAAATGCTTTAGAGGCTGTTTTCCCGCATCAGTTCAAAGCCAATAAATATAAAAACAAAGATTTGTGCAGTCATCCAGATAACATTGTTACTCCCAAAAACAGGTTGAAGAATATTGTTGGAGAATACTCTCAAGTTGCAATTGCTAGAGAAATGGCATCTCGAATGGATGTAAATATTAACAAATCAGAAAGTTTTAATCAATTCAAGAAAGGAGTTCTGGATTTAATAAAATCGTGAGTGTAATTATTTCAATTGAAGCATAAGTTGTTAGTTGTTATAAACAAAATGGATAATGCATAATTGACAATGGATAATTAACAATGGATAATAAACCGCCCACTGAGCCTGTCGAAGTGAAGGTTACGAAATTTGATAGGATTTTGGCTTCGACAAGCTTAGCCAGCGGAAATAAAATAAAAAGAAAAATGGGTAGAAAATTTTCACGGTTCTTTATTCGCGGGTGGAATGTGGTGGAAGCCCCAGAGATGACCAAGGCATTGGTTGTCATGGCCCCACACACCAGCATGATTGATTTCATTCATGGCAAACTATATTTTTCGAGTTGCGGCTACAAACCGAAATTCCTGATGAAAGCCGAAATGTTCAAATGGCCGTTGTCGCCAATTTTGCGTGCTCTCGGTGCTGTGCCTATCGACCGTAGCAAGAAGGTTGGACAAATTCGTCAGGTTGTGGAGGCCTTTGAGAAGAACGACAACTTCATTCTGGTGATGTGTCCCGAAGGCACGCGAAAGAAGGTAAAGAACTGGAAGCGCGGTTTCATAAAGATGGCCAAGAATGCCAATGTGCCAGTGTTTTGCGGTTTTATTGACTACAAGACACATTCTATGGGCATTAAGTGCGAACTCGACATGTCGGGCGATGACAAGGAGATTATGAACCGTATGAAGGCCGTTTATGCTCCTATGGAAGGCCGTAACAAAGGTTGTTTTGATGCAAGTCCCGATGATGAAAGTTAGTCTGCTACAACTAGATACAGTGTGGAAGGACAAGCACGCCAACCTTGATGTGATTTCACAAAAAATCGATGAAAATCAAGGTGCCGACATATATGTGCTTCCTGAGATGTTTGCCACAGGTTTCTGCAACGAGGTTGACGAACTTGGCGAAACCATTTACGGACAAACAGTTGACGAAATGAAGTCCTTGTCAGCGAAATACCATGCCGCTGTTTGCGGGTCGTTAATTTTGCGCGACGGAGGGAAATATTACAATTCTTTTTTGTTTGTGAAGCCAGATGGCGAAATTTCGCGTTACGACAAACGGCATTTGTTCCGATTTGGAGGCGAAGCCGATATGTTTTCGCAAGGAGAAAATCGCGTAGTAGTTGAATATAAAGGATATAGAATTTTGCTGCAGGTGTGTTACGACTTGCGTTTCCCTGTGTGGAGCCGCAATCGCAATGATTATGATGTGATTTTTTATGTTGCAAACTGGCCAGATAGTCGTCGTAAAGTTTTTGATACTTTGCTAAAGGCAAGAGCAATTGAAAATCAGGCGTATGTGGTTGGTGTAAACCGCGTCGGCGATGATGGTATGGGATTGCACTACGACGGTGGAAGTTGCATAATCGATTTCAAGGGCGAGTATGTGGGGCGTTGTCCCGATGGCGAGGAATTTGTTCTGACAGAGAAACTTGATATTGATGCGTTGCGCCAGTTCCGGGAGAAATTCCCAGCTTGGAGTGATGCCGATGAGTTCTCGTTGCAGAGGTAGAAACTTGCTGAATGAGAAATTTATATTAATTTTGCACTCAAATTTAAAAGAACTATGGCACGAATCATATTTTTATTGGTAATATTTGCTCTTGTTGTTGTAATTGTTGTTTATGTTGTCAAGGCAATAAAAATGAACAACAAGGAAGAAAAATCTACACCAATACAGCGTACAAAGGAGCGCACCAACTATTCTGTTGCCGATGAACTTCTCAAGTTGCAGAACCTCAAGGAGGAAGGTATTATTACCGAGAAGGAATTCGAGGAGATGAAGAAGAAGTTGATGGAATAACACAAAAATTTCAGCTATATATATTATTGTTACATCCGTAGTTGGATGCTAATTTTTGTTATAACTCTCAAAGTTAAAAAATGGAATTAAGAAATATAGGAATAGCAGCGCATATTGATGCTGGCAAGACAACGGTATCGGAACGAATACTTTATTTTACTGGTGTAAACCGCAAGTTGGGCGAAACCCACGATGGTCAGGCAACAATGGACTTCATGAAGCAGGAGCAGGAACGTGGTATCACAATCGCTTCGGCAGCAATTACCTGCACATGGAATAATCATCAGATAAACCTGATTGACACCCCTGGTCACGTTGACTTTACCGTTGAGGTTGAGCGTTCTCTGCGTGTAATCGATGGAATGATAGCGGTTTTCTGTGCTGTTGGTGGTGTTGAACCTCAGAGCGAAACCGTGTGGAATCAGGCAGAGCGCTACCGTGTGCCACGCATCGCATTCGTAAACAAGATGGACCGCACTGGCGCAAACTTCGCAGAGGTTGTCATGCAGATGAACAAGTACCTAGATGCCAATGCGTTGCCATTGCAAGTGCCAATGGGAGCAGAAGATTCTTTCACGGGCGTAATTGACATCGTGCGCAACATTGCATACACCTTTGCCGATGGTAAGCGTTTTGAAAATCCTATTCCTGCCGAATATGCAGCACAAGTAGAAGAAGCTCGTACCTTCATGATTGAAAAGCTTGCCGATGGCGACAACGAAATCATGGAAATGTATTTCGACGGCAAGGAAATTCCTGAGGAAAAACTGAAAAAGGCAATCCGCGAGCAGACTTTGAAACTTTTGATTACGCCTGTTTTCTGCGGTGCGGCATACAAAAATATTGGCATTCAGCTTTTGCTAGATGCAGTTGTCGATTATCTGCCATCGCCTATTGATGTTGGTTCGGTAATCGGCACCGACTTGCACGACAGCGAAAAGACTCATAGTCGCAAGCCATTCGACAGCGAAAAGTTCTCGGCATTGGCTTTCAAGTTGATAAACGACCCGTATGTCGGTCAGCAGACTTTCATAAGAATCTTTTCTGGCAAACTCACTAGTGGAATGTCAGTTTACAACTCATCGAAGCGCAAGCCCGAGCGTATCGGACGAATTTTCCGCATCAAAGCCAAGGAACGCCAAGAAATTACCGAGGCTGGTGCTGGCGAAATCGTTGCTCTGGTCGGTATGAAATACACCAAGACTGGCGACACCTTGTGCGACCAGGAATTCCCGTTGTACTTGGAATCTATTCATATTCCAGAACCAGTAATCCAGTTGAAGGTACAGCCGTCGAATCAGAAGGACAAGGACAAGTTGAGCGAAGCACTTGGTCGTCTGGTAAACGAGGATCCATCTTTCCATGCCAAATACAACGAGGAAACCGAGGAAACGGTGATTTCGGGCATGGGCGAACTGCACCTTGAAATTATGGTTGACCGTCTTAGAACCGAATTTAAGGTTCCTGTCGAGGTTGGTGAACCAGCAGTTGCATTCAGGGAAACCATTACCGCACCGGTGGAGGCTATGTACAAGCATGTTAAGCAGACTGGCGGTCATGGTCAGTATGCACATACCATTATGCGTATGGAGCCGAATCCAGGCAAGGGCTACGAGTTTGTCGATGTGGTCAAGGGTGGCAACATTCCTGGCGAGTATATTCCGTCGGTTGACAAGGGTGTTTGCAATATTATGGAGCGCGGTATCTTGTCAGGATTCCCCGTTGTTGATGTCAAGGTTACGCTTCTTGATGGTTCGTATCACCCTGTTGATTCGTCCGACATGGCATTCCAGTTGTGCGCCGAATTGTGCTTTAAGAGCGGATTCATGAAGGCAAGCCCTATCTTGCTCGAACCGGTGATGAAGGTGGAGGTCAATACTCCTGATGATTACATTGGCGATGTTGTTGGCAACCTTAACCGCCGTCGAGGAAAGATTGAAGCGATGAGGCGCTACCGTAAGGGTTCGCAGAAGATTGTCGGACTTGTGCCGCTGATGGAAATGTTCGGCTATGCAACCCAGTTGCGCAATATAACATCCGGTCGTGCCAACTATTCGATGGAGTTCTTCCAGTACATGGAAATGCCGATGAACATACAGACCGAGGTGCTGAAGAAGTTGAACGAGAAGAAAGGGTAATTGTTATAATTGCTCAATCTCTTCGGCAGAAAGTCCTGTATATCTTGAAATTTGTTTAGCGTTCATTCCATCGCCTTTCATTCGGCGAGCAGTCTGTATTAAGGTTTTGTGGCTTGCAGATTCGGCAATTACCCGTCCGTCTTTCTCCCATTCGTCCCAATTGGTTTCAGAAATGTATCGGGATGTTTGTTCGCGAAGCGGCTGTAAATCGTCTTTTATCACCTGCCAAACTTCCTTTTCCTTTATTTGGTAGTAGTCGTGAACAAGAACATTGCGCATACGCATAATGTCTTCCCATTGTGTTTCTGGGTGTTTGTTACGAAATGCCTGTGAAAGGTGGTATGCAGCTTCTCCGATAATTTCAATGTTTTTGACTACAGCATAAAACAGCATCTTGTCTTTTGATATGTCATCGGCAGATTTGTCGTTTGTAAAGTTGTAAATGTTGTCGATTGACTCTACAATATGCTCTAATCTTGTGCGGTCTTTAAGCGGTTCTCTCATAAATAAGTTTTTTATCATGGTTTGCGCTTTCCTCGGCAAACGGTAGTAGAGTACCGTCTTCCACAAGGTCAACAGGACGGTCAAGCAATTTTTCCAAGTCGTTTATCATTGATGCGTGTTTCAGCAGACTTACACCGATATTATCATCGTAAACTACAAGAATATCCACATCGCTCAACGGTGTTTGCTCTCCGCGGGCGAACGAGCCAAAAAGCCATGCTTTCAGTATGGGCTGTGTACTGAAGTATTTTGCGATAATATCTTGCATTGTTTGCAAACTCATTGGAATATTGTTTTCACAAAAGCAAAATTACATATTTAATTCTGATAAATCAAAAATTATTTTTTGAAGGATTGACAGATAGTCGCAAAATTTGCTAATGCCGTTTAGTTGTTAATGATTATAGCATTAGGTTGTGATAAATTTTGATAAAAACAATTTGTAAATTAGTACATTATCCAAATTATTCATTTTGAATAATGCAAATTGAATAATCATTCCATTGGTATTCCCAGCATCCGTTGCAGATAAAACTGAAGTAGCATATCAGTAACAAAATACTCGTTATTCTCTACCGATAGCAAATCCATTTCAAGTAATTTCTTCAATGCTGCTTGCACGGAACTGCTAGATTTCAGCGAATTTGCGCGGATAAAAGAACCGCTTAGAATCTTTTGTGCCCTGCCAACTTTTGCAATTGCATACAACAGCATTTTTTGATGTTCAGGGAGTCGCGACAACAATGGCTGGTAAACATCTTCGGCGGAATCAAGCATATCTGCAAAAGCCGATTTTACAACATCCATTGAGCATTCCTCACCTTTGCCAATTCTATTGAAAGCGAAATGGAATATCCTCTGCATAAATGCGGTATTCCCTTGCGCAAGTTCATACACATACTTGACCGTGCCATCCTGCAAAGATTTCCCGAATTGGTCAAGCATTCTTTTTACAAATTCCGTATATGTGTCCAGCGGAATCGGCTTAAGTCCCATCATTTCAGTGCTTGCATAGAACGGTCGTTTCGACGACATAAACATTTCTGCAATCAGATGGCGCTGGCTTCCGCAGAAAATAAAATTGCAGTTTGACAGATGCTGTATTCGACCACGCAACAAGGCTTCGACATTTTTCTCACGATAATTTACAATTTGCTGAAACTCATCGAACGCCACTATGCAAGGTTTGTCAGCCTTTTCTAACATGTCAAAAATCTCGTTGACCGATAGTTCTGGCGATTGAATGTCGCCAAGTTCCACGCCAAGTGTTGGACTTCCGGTAATTGGGTCGGATGATAATTTGAATCCAATGGAGCGCAGTCCCGACAAAATCTTTGCGAGAGTCTTTTCTCCCTTGGTTTGCAATACAGAAACAACAGCTGTACCAAAGGCTTGCACAAGTTCGCGCAGACTGCTTGTATGGAAAAGGTCTATGTAAATTGTGTAGTACTCCGCCATTTCCTGTTGAGCAAACAGATGCTTTATAAGTTTTGACTTACCTATGCGGCGAGGTGCAACAAGGCATACATTGCTGCCAGTTGTAAGCATCGAAATGAGTTTCTTTGTTTCTGCATCACGGTCACAGAAATACTGTTCTGGAATTTCTCCGCTCGTTACAAATGGATTCTGTATCATACAATTATTTTTTTGCAAAACTAATTATTCATTTTGAATAATGCAAATCAAATAATGGATTTTTTACATCTTTTCATACCTCCCCAGCGCCTCCTTCAGCATTTTTACATGTTCCTCCACCAGCGATTCCGGCGAAAGGATTGTTATGACATTGGCGTAGGCAAGGAGAAGGTGACGGAGTTCGTAGTTGAGTTTGGGCATTGAGGTTGATTAGATTTGCAACACATTATACATCATCAAGTTACCAGTCTTGACTTTCGGCGATTTCGGTTCTCTTGGCTTCAACTTTTTCTACCAATTCTTTTAATGAATCGGTTAGCTCTTTATGATTATCAGAAGGATTATATAGAATAAAACTAATATTTAAGGAATCTTCATATATTTTACGTTCAGTTTCAGACAGTTGATTCTTAGGAATAACGAAGAAATGTTTACGAGACCATTTATATTGGAATGAATAGTTTTCTAAAAGTAAACGAATGTCAGGATCATTAAGTCCGGCACCAAGGAACACAAATGTTTGAGTAATGATTAGAGCATTTAATATTTGGTAAAAATCACTATGATCATTTCTTGCTTTTGCATAATCAACTTGAGAAAAAATCATTTTATCAGGCTTACTAATACATCCATGTATTTTCAGTATTATTCTATCAGAATCACGAATGAAATTTGCGATGTCTGTATCATAGTAGTGCTTTATGACAATTGTTGATTTTGATTCTGATGATGAGTATGTGTCATATATCCTATCGAAATTAGGCGTTACAACAATGCGAGAGTCTAATTTAAATATTTGATGATGTATATCGGCTTCTTTATATCTTGGTTTTTGAAAAGCATCTTTGACTATATCATTAAACACATCTCTACCAACATATCTCCTAAATAATTCACAAGCCATTAAATAATCGGACACTTTTATCTTATTTGATATTTCCCTTTTTTGTTTTGTAGAAAGATTGGGATTGTTTATAGAGTTTTTCAGAAATTCTAGCCAAGTCATAGGATGTTCACCATTTGCATTTTGAGAATTATGAGAAACTCCAGATCCCAAATATAAGACACAATTTCTTCGAGCAATGTCTTTTATCAATGAAGAAGGCCAATTAATCATACTTATTTATATTATGCAAAAGATTAGAAACGATATTATCCATCACATTTTCATATTCTTTTACTTTGCTGAAATGTGCTCCAACTATACCGTCAGTACCAGCTAATAAAAAAATGGGTTTATTTGCAGTTTGTGACATTGGAATTAAACTATTAAAATTGGGAATGCTTCCCAAATTTAGTTCCTCTGGAGAAATATTATCTATCATGTCATGCAATTCTGTTTCTATCTTGGATGGCATGTCATGAAGAATTTTTTCATAGGCCATTACAGGACGTCTAACTCCACCGACACTTTTGGCTGTATATTGCTGATAAATGTAGCCTAACAATTTTAATTTAGGTAATATTTCGACATCATTTATATAAAAAGGCCTTTTCTCTTTTTCTTTATATTCATCTAATCCCCTATTTATACTACGTAACCATGTATTTAATGCAGTTGAGATATTGCTCAATGCTTGAATACTAAAAATATCCGATGACATTGGCAATATAAAATAATTACATGCTAGTAAAACAACGCGATTTATGGCGCCCAACGAAGGTCCGACATCAAAGAAAACATAATCATATTTATCTTTTACCTTATTTAATAGGTCTAGTATTATGAAAGTTGTTTTCAAACCTCTAGAATCTCCAGATTTACCAGAAATCCAATCTCCACTAAGAAAATCTTCCATAACTGACAATTTGGTGTCACCAACTACCAAATCAAGACCAAATCCATTAGATTTGAATATGGGAATTTTTTGAGAATCTATATATCCCTCACCCTTTTGAATCGGTTCAAATATTTTGTAGATGGAATTATCATTATAGTCATTAAGTATATCCTGCCATTCTTCATTATTTAACATATATAATGAAGCATTACATTGAGGATCAGCATCTACAACTAACACTCTTTTTGCTTTTTTTACACACAAATAGGATGCGACATTACATAATAATGTTGTTTTTCCTACACCTCCTTTGTTATTAAATATTGCTATTGATTTCATTTGTTATAATTACGTTAATTTGTTTCTATATTCATTTTTCTCTTCTTTCCAATAAAGTTAATTCATTTCATTGAAATGATAAATGGATTATAGACTTTCATCGTAAATCCATTATTTCTGATAACAAAATCGACTACTATCATATCAGAAGATATTTTGCGCAAAAATACTAAAAAACAAGAGTTCTGGAATCATTACATAATATTTTTTAAATTTTGGTATCATTGGTAGTTATTTGCAAAAATAAACTTATATTTGCATTGTCAAAATCTGAAGTTTATTAAAAAAATAGAGGATTTGACAGGACATATAGAAAGACGTTTACTGACGTTTTCCTTTGACGCTTCAATACTTCGCAACTTTTGGAACATCTGTCAAAGAAAAAGCAACAGTGAATGTCTGCGTTAGTGTACATTGGTAATTTATCAATAATATCACAGCGTGGGCTTCGCGTTGCTCAATCTTACAGATGTTGGCAATGCGAAGGCCTTGAAGCGTGGGAGCGAGTAACAAGATTCCCACGTTTTTCTTTTTGTAACTACCGTTCTGGGGAGTCTGCGGAAGAAAATAAATAAAAATGGATACTATCACGTTCCCTATTACGCTAATTGACAAAAATAAACTTCTTGTCAAAATTGATTTACGGATATATGCAAAAGAAAGTGTGAATGCGGCATGTTATAAGTTCACAAACAAATTCTTCGTTAATCAGCAGATATCTTCAGAATCAGAATCCGTAATAAATGTGATTTTTGAATCTAAGAATGAGGAAAATATATCAGAAGAAACTATAAAGTCTTTTTGCAATGAACTTATTGACCAACAAGTTCGTTATAATACGAATCTACAATTTGGACATATCCGTGATTTAATAGTTGAGGAAGCGTTTAAACCTGTTAATCAATGACCCCCGCTATAAAAAATGAACAATAAATATCAAATACTTCCATTTCGTTTCGTTCGTTTTAACGATTCGGAATATTTACTTACTAATGATGTAGGTGAATATATTTTTCTAACCAATGATGACTTTGAGAAATTCATAAACAAAGATTTGGACACAAGTTCGACTATATTTCAAGATATTGCATCAAAACAAATTGCAACGACTGACAATGTCAATGATGTAGTAAAAATGCTTGCTACAAAGTTTAGGACGAAGAAAAGCATACTTCGCGATTTCACATGCTTACACATGGTTGTGCCAACGTTGCGTTGTAATTCAAGTTGTATCTATTGCCAAGTGGCTAGGAAAAATATCGATGACCACGAAGCTGATATGACAAAAAAGACTGCAAAGAATGTAGTAAAGACAATATTTCAATCGCCATCACCTTATATAAAGATAGAGTTTCAAGGTGGCGACCCATCAACTTATTTCGAGATGGTAAAGTTTATCATTGAGGAAGCCGAATGGCAAAACCTTTTTAAGAAAAGAGAACTAGGCTTTGTTATTTGCACAAATGTAACATTGCTTACACCAGGCATGGTAAAATATCTAAAAAAACACAAATGTGAAATTTCGACATCCTTAGATGGTCCAAAAGAATTACATAACATCAATCGTCCACTCCAAGATACAATCCATACCCATGAAAAATTTGAAGAAAACATTAGAATGATTCGCAAAATCTGTGGAGATAATAGCGTATCCGCATTAATGACAACATCAAAATATAGTCTTGGTCATTTTAAAGAAATCATTGACGAATATGTAAGGATGGGTTACAACAATATTTTTCTACGGGCGCTGAATCCTTATGGTTTTGCTAAGCAATACAAGGAAAAAATTGCTTATCCAATAGAAGATTTCATCAACAACTATATCGAAGGGCTTGATTACATAATTGATTTGAATAAGAATGGTACATTCTTTATCGAAGGTTATGCAGCATTATTGTTAAAACGGATACTTACACCGTTTGCAACAGGTTTTGTTGATCTACAATCTCCTGCTGGAGTTGGCATTGCAGGAGCAATTTACGACTGGGATGGAAATGTGTATGTAGCCGATGAAGGCAGGATGTTAGCTCGTTTTAATGATTTCTACTTCAAACTTGGAAATGTAAACGAGGATAGTTATCAATCCATGTTCAATGGAGAAAAATTACATAACATCATAAAGAATGCTTGTACGGAATGCTTGCCAATGTGTTCAGAATGTGTGTATAATCCATATTGCGGAGCAGACCCTGTACGTAATTATTCTGAGCAAGGCGATATGGTTGGACATCGCCCAACCAGCGATATGTGCAAAAAGAATACTGCAATTATACATCACTTATTTGAGTTGCTGAAAAAGCATGACCCAGAAATAAATAGAATATTTTGGTCTTGGATAAATTGAGTTGCTATGATGAGTATTTTAAAACGTCTTGTATTAACTGTGTTATGTGCTACCTTGTCAAAGGTGGCGCAATCACAAGTTAAATTTCCTTGTGATACTATTATCCATATGTATACAAAAGAAGGAAAACTATATTTAGATAGTACCCCATTTGAAACACCAGATACTCTTTTTGCACGAAATGAAAGTGGCAGATTTGAAGAAAATGCCTTAACGTTAAGAAATAAAAAGGGGGAAAAATATGATACATTAAGTATGTGTAAAAATAGATCAACACCTAATGAAGTTCGTTTAATTAGAATAGGGAACAATTTTTTTCGAATCGGAGACAGAATTGTCGTAAAGATAGATGAACAAACACTAAAAGCACTTGCAAATAGTTTTGAGTATCCACGTCATTGCGATCATTGGTCTCATGCATCTCATTATTCATCAAGATTATAATATATGAAACAGATAGACGGAATACCATTCAATATTAATACTTATATTTTGGGGCGTATTACATTGAGAGGGAAAAACATATTTAATCGCAAAGACGAGATTCTTGTGAAAACAGATGTTAAAAATATTTCTTCTGGTTATGCTGCAACAATTACTAATCACAAAATCAATAGTGAATCAAAATATTGCATCGTAGATGATAATAAATTTAACGAATTTAATGAGGGGGATGTCGTTCTCATAAACAACAAAGGAGAGATTATTTTTCTTTACGAAACTAAATCATTACACAACGCAATTTTTGCTACGGAGCGTTGCAATCATCGTTGCATTATGTGTCCACAACCGCCAGTTGTACAAGAAGAAGATAAAACTCAATTCAACTTAAAACTAATATCACTTATTGACAAACAAGCACAAGAACTCGGCATTACTGGTGGAGAACCAACGCTCATAGGTGATAAACTATTTGAACTTATTAAGCAAATTCAAAAATATCAACCCAAAGCAGGAATAAGTTTATTGTCAAATGGAGTGAAGTTTGCTGACAAGTCGTATGCTATGAAATTGGCAATGTGCAAGCATCATGACATACAAATTGATGTTCCTATATTTTCAGACATAGCAGAAATACACAATCGAATTGTTGGTGCAAACACATTTTATAAGACAGTACAAGGGTTATATAATCTTGCAATATTCCATCTGCGAATAGGATTAAGAATAGTTGTTCACAAACTAACATACCAGAGATTACCACAATTGGCAGATTACATTTATCATAATTTTCCTTTTGTCAGTCAAGTTGCTTTCTTGCAAATGGAAACAACTGGTTATGCTAATACAAACTTAGACAATTTGTGGATAGATCCATACGATTACAATGAGGAATTAAAACAAGCAGTTTTGCTTCTTTCAAATCGCGGCATTTGTACACGGATATATAATGCTCAATTATGTGTACTTCCTATAGAAATAAGGGAATATGCAGTCTGCTCTATTTCCGATTGGAAAGATTCATATTTGCCAGAATGTAATGAATGCCTATTAAGAAATCAATGTGGTGGTCTATTTGAATCAAATCAGAAACATCACAGCAAATATATTAAACCTATTTTGGAAGATAACAAGGCTAACGCCTGTGTCGAGTGATAATTATTTAATGTTTAACTATTAAAACGGAGGTTTTTATGAAAAAGGTACTGTTCCTTTTGCTTTCCGCGCTACTTGCAGGAACTGCATTTTGTTCAAACCTAAGCAAAGATTTTATTGCAAAGGTAACGAACAATGAGAAAGAAGTTTCTGTAAAGGAATGGCAAAACCAAAGCCTTATTTTAGAGCAACCTGCGAATTTGCAGATGGATGTTAATTGGCATTATTCCCATTCATCTCATGGTTCGCATAGTTCTCACAGCTCACACAGTTCCCATGCTTCTCATTATTCAAGCAGGTACTAGTGGTCTGTAGTTATGATGCCACAAATGTGGCATCATTTTTATATACATTGTGCAATTTTAAATCAAATTTATTCATATTTTATATCTATTATAATAATGAATCAGCTTAGTTGCTTTTTTGTATTTACATATAATTTTGGCATTGTATTTGTATCTATTTTTAGATAAATTTATTTCACTATGAATTATATAGATTATACATATACATACAATGTACAGAAGACGCAAATTGCTGATTTAGAACGAGAAAACCAATGGCTTAAACCATTTGGAGATAAGTTATGTTTATATGAAATCTCAAGGGCATTCAATCGTAATCATAATATTCCAATAGATGAATTTTCTTTTCATAATGGGATGAAATATGTCGAGAATTGTTGGAAATTATGTGTGTTATATAACGATAAAATTCCTGAGGAAAAGAAAGATTTGATTATGAAGGGTTATGAATCATCGTTAAAGGGTATTGGAGAAATGTTAAAAGACGATCTTAAATCTAGTGGATTGTTAATAGAGCAAAATCATGCAATCCCACCTTATCTTGGCGGTGTAAATTTTGAATCGGCAAATGGAGACTAACATATTGTAATCCATCCGCCAGCAAATTAGTTGTTTTCAATCACTTCCCAGTGGCCGCCCTTATTTGGACCTATATGAGTAATAATAGCATTTTCCTGCATATTGCGTAAATATTTGCTAATACCACTTCTAGCCATGCCGAGTTCCTTTGCCATTTCACGAGAAGTGATGTGTGGATTATTTTTAATTAGCTGTAATATTCTATCTTTAGTTTTTTCTGGTCCACTTTCTGGTCCACTTTCTGGTCCACTTTCTGGTTTAATATTCTCCACACTCTCCGCTTCGCTTTCTTCAGGTTTCCAATTGTATGGGACAATCATGCGAATATAATTACCACCGAATTCAAAAAATCATTCGCAAAAAAGCACTACTTCCCATCATTTTTGGCGGTGTAAATTTTGAACTAGCAAATCCCACTCGACAAAAATGCGTATATACGCAAAAATTTCGAATGTGATTTGCTTTTTATTTGGAAATGTTGTTACTTTGCACTCGATAAAAATGCGTATATACGCAAAAATTTCGAATAGCATGAATATTCAAAGGCCATTGTACTTACAAAAGATTATCGACAAGCAGCATAACGGAATGGTAAAAATCATAACCGGGCTGAGAAGAAGCGGCAAATCTTATTTGCTGTTCACCTTGTTTCGTAAATACTTGCTGGACAACGGTGTGGATAATGCTCACATCGTCCAGATAGATTTCGAAGATATTACAAACGAACCATTGCGTGACCCATTGGCAATACTTAACCACATAAAAGCAAGGATAACGGACAACAAAGAATATTTTGTCCTTATTGACGAGGTGCAGAAACTCAACAGATTTGAGGATGTCTTGAATACTTTGATGAAAAATCCTCAGATTGATGTGTATGTAACCGGTAGCAACGCACACTTCCTTTCGAAGGATGTGATAACAACTTTTCGTGGGAGAGGGGATGAAATACGGATCCATCCGCTATGCTTTAGCGAATATATGTCGGTAAGGCCTAATGCAACATTTATAGAAAATTATTTGAACGATTATATGTATCTGGGCGGAATGCCGCAGATCCAGTCCATGCGTACCGATGTGGAGAAAAAGGATTATCTACAGCGCTTATTTGCAAATACTTACATATTGGATATAAAAGACAGATATGATATAAAAAATGACGATGATCTGGACGAACTTATAAATGTTATTGCTAGTTCTATTGGAACCCTGACCAATCCACTGAAAATAGAAAACACCTTCCGTTCCGAAAAGAAAAGCAACATTACTAGGGACACTATCAAAAATTACCTCGATTATATGCAAGATGCCTTTATGATTGAAAAATCAATAAGATACGACATAAAGGGTCGCAAATATATAGACACTCCTGCTAAATATTATTTTGAGGACACTGGACTACGCAATGCGCGATTGAATTTCCGCCAGACCGAACCTACACACCTAATGGAAAACTTGATATACAATGAATTGCGCGTAAGAGGTTTTTCTGTTGATGTAGGAATGGTAACGCATAATACACGCAACGCAAATGGTGTTAGCGAGCGCAACCAACTGGAAGTAGATTTTGTATGCAACAAGGGATACGACCGCATTTACATACAGTCTGCCTACGCACTGCCAACACAAGAAAAACAAGAACAGGAATTCAACTCGTTGAAACACATTAACGACAATTTTATGAAGGTTGTTATTGTGGGCGGTGCGCAACCAACTTATCGTAATGATAATGGCATACTTATATTAAATATTTTCGATTTTCTTCTTAAAAAGGACATCCTGATTGCATAACGAAATAAATGCAACTACTGGATGATTGGATTATCCTACTCGACAAAAATGCGTATATACGCAAAAATTTCGAATGGGATTTGTTTTCTGAGAATCCAAGAGAAATATTTCTTCAATTTTATACGTTATACCCGACAAAAAATCTAAATTTTATTTAGTATATCAGATAAAATTTTAAGATTTTATTCATTATAAAAGATAAAATACTATATTTGCAATCGAAATATTATTTTGTCAAGAATATGGATAAAGAGGTTATTAAGCAGTGTATCAAGGATAAACGCGATGAAATTCTATCGCTAGATGTTGTGAAACGTCCTTTCGTTTTTGAAGAAAAAGCGAATTATGTATTTGTTGGTTTGCGTCGTGTAGGCAAATCATATATGCTATATCAGAGGGTCCTCCAACTGATAGAGAGAGGTTTTCAAATGAAGGACATCCTGTTTGTCAATTTCGAGGACGAAAGGCTTTCCGAAATAACACACAATGATTTGAATTTGATTCTTGAGGCGCACTACGAGATGAGCGGTAGCGAAACAAAGCCAATATTGTTTTTTGATGAAATCCAGAATGTGGAACATTGGGACAAATTTGTGCGCCGTTTGGCAGATGCGAAATATACTGTCTATGTTACCGGTAGCAATGCAAAGATGCTTAGCAGCGATGTGGCGACCACCCTTGGCGGAAGATTCTTGATTTATGATGTATATCCATACACCTTTCAGGAATATTTGAATGCCATTGCCTTCGACCTTTCGAACAAATGGCAATATTCGACCATCGAAAAATCAAAAGTCGGAACAGCTTTCGACAGTTATTTTAAATTTGGCGGACTTCCCGAAATGGTTCACTTCAAAGACAAGCGTTCCGCCTTGCAAAGTCTATATCAAAAAATATATTTAGGCGACATTTGCGCACGAAACAATATTCGTAACAGCAAGATAATGGGGCTTGTAGTAAAGAAACTTGCCGAAAGCGTCAAGCAGCCGACTTCGTACAACAGAATCCAGAACATAATAAAATCTACAGGCAACAATGTTACTGTCGGCACAGTGTCTGATTATATAAATTATGCAATAGATGCATGGCTCATATTGCCTATAGAAAATGGGCTGGCAAAAATTGGCGAACGCGAAAGCGTGAAGAAATATTATTTTCTGGACAATGGTATTTTGAATCTTTTCCTATTCGACTCCGACACTTCTCTTCTGGAAAATATGGTCGCAGTAACTCTATGTAGAAAATACGGTAGGGAGAACGTGGTTTTCCTAAAGTCAAATCTTGAAATCGACTTTTACATTGAACAGGAAAATACTGCCATACAGGTTTCATACTCGATTTCGAACATTGATACAAAGGAAAGGGAAGTGGATGCCCTTTTGTCATTTGCGAAGAAAAACAAGAATGCTAAACTTGTGATTATTACCAAGGAACAACGGGAAAACATTGTTGTAGGAGAACATGAAATAAGCGTAGTGCCTGTTACGGAATGGTTGCTGGGATTTTGATTACATGCAAAAGTTGAATATGTTTTTCTGCTTATTTTACTAGCGCCGAATTTCCTTTTTCCCGTAACATAGTTTTATCCCTTTGCTCGTATGTGCAGGAAAATGTATATTTTTGCAAAAATTATACATAAAATATTTTATGCTTGAAATCTGGAAATCACACGAGTTGAAGGTCGTTGGAACTAATGGCGACAAGTTGTTGTTCGATGCTGCCGAGCATGGCACCCTCGAAGTGGAAAACATCGACCTTGTGAAGACATACGAAGTCGGCGAAACCGAAAGCATTTTCCTGTATATCGGTCCCGATGGCAAGGTGCATGGTTGTATGGGCAGTCCGTTTGTCGGAATCGGTGAGTTCGGATACTTGACTTGTGTGGCAAACACCAAGTACGGTTCGTTCCTAGATTGGGGAATCGAGAAGGATTTGTTCTGCCCGTTCAAGGAGCAGAAGGTGGACTTGAAGGTTGACGAGGATTATATAGTTTATGTTTATCTCGATGATGCAACCAACCGCGCCGTAGCAAGCACTAAGTACGAAAAGTACATCGATGAGAGCGCGCGTCCGCAGGTGGAGGAAAACCAGAAGGTTCACGCGATGGTGGCAAGGCGCACAAGTCTGGGCTACAACTTGATTGTTGAGAACAAATATTCGGGAATCTTGTATTCCAACGAGGTATTTACCGAACTGCACCCAGGCGATGAGGTGGATGTAATCGTGAAAAAGGTCCGCGATGACAACAAGCTGGATCTCCGCATGTTCCGCAACGACCACGAGGACATAGGCAACTTCGAGGACAAGATTGTAGCCTACCTAAAGAAGCACAAGGGCGAGATGAAAATCTGCGACAACAGCAGTCCCGAGCTTATCTACAAGACCTTTGGCATCTCGAAAAAGAACTTCAAGAAGGCTTTGGGCGCTTTGTACAGGAAAAGATTGGTGGAAATTGGTGAAAATGTGGTGAAATTGGTAAATAATTGACGATTTATGGCAGAAATAAAATTCGAATTAAATGAGTACAAAAGAGAATTAAGCGACGACGAAATCTTAAATGATATAAAAAATGTTGCGGAGACTCTTGGTGTTGATTACATTCCGATATCAACATATAAAAAACATGGAAAATTCTCTCAAACTGCTATTCAACATCATTTTGGTACATGGAAAAACGCATTGTCTATTGTTGGATTAAGGAATGAAAGAAACTCAAAAGAATTGAAATTAATAAGCGATGAAGAATATTATCGTGACTTGCAAAGGGTAGCTAACTTAATTAATTGCGATACAGTTTCTTATGATGCTTACAAAGAATATGGAAAATTCTCTGCTGAACATATTTTTCACAGATTTGGAAAATGGAATACTGCACTTCAAAAAGCAGGATTAAAAGGAACTGGATTTTCAAAAGACAAAATCACAGAACAACAATGTTTTGACGAGATTGAACGAATTTGGATATTGCTTGGTAGGCAACCAACTGCTACAGATATAATCAAAAGAGGTATTTCTAATTACTCGATTGATACATTTAAAAGGAGTTTTGGGGGATGGAGAAAAGCGTTGGAAGCTTTTGTCGAATATATAAATACCACAGATAATTCAGATTTACAAACAAGTAAAGACTACAACGATTCTGAAAATATTGAAGAACATAAATTGGATATTCAAGCATTCGAAAAAGAAAAGACATACAATAAAAAGAATAAATCCAATGTCATTGGTTTTCAGCACAAAACATCAAGAAATATTAATGCTCGTTTGAGATTTAAGGTATTACAAAGAGATAATTTTAAATGTTGTGCTTGCGGTGCATCTCCTGCAAAAGATCCATCTGTAGAACTTCATGTTGACCATATTATTCCATGGTCAAAAGGAGGAGAAACCATAATAGAAAACCTGCAAACATTGTGTTCGAAATGTAATTTAGGGAAAAGCGATGTATTATAAATCCGCAAAACAAATTATTCAACCATTATAAGCACCAATAATTTTACTAATTTTGTGTCTAATATTGTGATTTTATAAAACTTGATTTTTCGATGACATACAACATAACTGACGAACAACTAAACGAGATTGTAAAGCGTGCGGTTCAGAAAACATTGGAAGAATTGCAGGTCGAACCGGTATTGCACGAAGATGCTCCAGTGTACGGCAAGAAAAACAAGGATATAAATATTTCCATAGCCGATGATGACCTTGCAGCAAGGACTATGGAAACGATGTCTCAGAATCTTGACACACAGAACAATCCAAAGGTTGGCATTTTCTGGTATTCGCCAGTTAACAAAAGTCTTTATGGCGTGGTTGCAATAGACAAGGATTCGTATTCGAAGCCGAATGCAGGCGGTGGTCTGATAACATGCAAGGAACTTCACGAAGATGTTTGGAAACGGGAATATCGCAACCAGAAGTACAAACTTAATGGCGTTGGTCCGTACATCGGTGATTATAAGAACAAACCGCGTGGTCGTGTCTTTTATAGCCCCGAGAAAGATACTTATTACATAATGGTCGGCAGTTGGATAAACGATAATCCCGAAGCCGTTGATATTATTGTAGATAGGTACGATTTGAAAGACTGCAAGGTTGAGGTAAAGATTTCGGTGCATTGGGAAATTGGAATGGGATGGGAAAACAGATAAAAAATAATTTACGATTTACGAAGGACGGTATACGATTGATTTTGTTCATAGTAGCATCGCAATGCTTTGCGATGGCATAGATTGTCAATTGTAAATTATTCATTGTTAATTATTAAGATTATGGGAAACATTGTAGCAATAGTAGGAAGACCGAATGTTGGAAAATCGACATTCTTCAATAGATTGATAGAACGCCGTGAGGCGATAGTGAACGATGAAAGCGGTGTAACGCGCGACCGCCTTTATGGACATTGCTTCTGGAACGGCAAGACATTCTCCGTTGTCGATACAGGCGGATATGTTGAAAATTCGACAGATGTGTTCGAACGCGAGATTTCGAAGCAGGTGCTTATCGCCATTGAGGAAGCCGATGCTGTAATGTTTATGGTTGATGTTGACATGGGTTTGACCGACCTTGATGTTGCCGTTGCCGACATTCTCCGTTCATCCAAGAAGCCTGTTTTCCTAGTTGTGAACAAGGTTGATTCGAACAAGAAGATTGTAAATAGCTACGAGTTCTACAATCTCGGACTTGGCGAGTTGTATTGTATTTCGGCTATAACTGGCACCGGCACTGGCGAATTGCTTGATGCCGTTGTCAAGGCATTGCCCGACAAACCCAACGACGAGGAACTTGAGCTTCCGCGCATAACGATTGTTGGTCGTCCGAATGTTGGCAAGTCGTCGCTTACCAATGTGCTGATAGGCGAGGAGAGGAACATTGTTACCAATGTTGCCGGCACAACGCGCGATTCCATAAACACCCGCTACAACAAGTACGGTTACGACTTTATGCTTGTCGATACGGCTGGCGTGCGTCGCAAGAGCAAGGTTTCAGAAGATTTGGAATTCTACTCGGTAATGCGCTCGATTCGTGCCATCGAAAATTCCGATGTCTGCCTGCTGATGATTGATGCAGAGCAGGGCTGGGAGTCGCAGGACCAGAACATTCTCAACCTTATTCGCAAGAACAAGAAGGGCATTGTGATTCTTGTAAACAAGTGGGACTTAATTGAAAAGGACAGCAACACGCTGAAGGAGTACCGCGAGTTCATACAGGACAGGATTGCTCCGTTCAACGATATTCCAATACTTTTCATCTCGGCACTCACCAAACAGCGTATCAGCGATGTGCTTAGCACAGCAATGCAGGTTTACGAAAACCGCATCCAGCGCATTCCTACTGGCAAACTCAACGAGGTTATGCTTGATGCAATCGAGAACTTCCCGCCACCAGCAACCAAAGGCAAGTACATAAAGATAAAGTACGTAACCCAGTTGCCAACGCCAACACCTGTTTTCGCTTTCTTTGCAAACCTGCCACAGTACATCAAGGAGCCGTACAAGCGTTTTCTGGAAAACAAACTTCGCGAAAACTTCAACCTTACTGGTGTGCCGATAGTGCTGGTGTTCAGGGATAAGTAGAATTGAAAAAGTTTGCTCAATAGCAAAACACAATTCTTCGAGGTCTCTTTTTACATCATAAGCGACCTCGGAGAGGTCGTATTTATATAGAATAGTTGATTAGTAAAATCAACGACCTCAGCGAGGTCGTACAGATTTTTTATTCACCCAACCGAAAAAAGTATTAGTTTTGCGAAATGATGAAAAAAGTATTGACAATATTGTTTGCCTTGGTGCTGTTTTCGATGTCGGCATTTGCACAGATTAAGGATGAGCGCATAAATGTTTGGCAGTGCGAAATAAACTATGTCTATCAGTTTTCGCTTACCGACATGAAAGCCACTTACGGCAAAAATCCTTCGACAATGGGACTTGGACTTTCGTTCAAGACAAAGCACAATGTAATTTTTGGTTTCGAGGGTAGCTATCTATGGGGCGGTTATACCGACAATGGCGTTCCTGTTTTGCGCAATATTATGACAGAGTCGGGTAACATTATCAATTCCTACGGGGAATATGGCACTGTGTTGTTGACGCAGTCTGGATTTTATGTAGGCGTTAAGACTGGATATGTCATTGCCTTTAGCAAACCTAATCCCAATTCGGGTATCGTACTGAATATTGGAGCAGGACTTCTCGAACACCATATCCGCATCGAAAACCGTTCGAACAATACTCCGCCAGTGCTTGGCGACTATAAGAAGGGCTACGATGGACTGAGAAACGGCATTGCTTTGCGAGGTTTCTTGGGGTATCAGTTCCTGAGTAGCAAAAAGTTGGTGAATTTCTATGCAGGTGTGGAATATACTTTTGCGTGGACAAAATCACGCAGAAACTACGACTTTAACCTGCGAGGCAAGGATAATACCCAGTATCACGATTCGATGATTGGAATACGTGTGGGCTGGATTTTGCCTGTTTACCGTCACGCACCTGAAGAATACTATTACTATTAGCGATGAAATTCTTCTATTTCCTTTGTATCCGTGCTTATTTTCTTGCTGTTAGGCTTGCCGCTCCTTTCAACCGCAAGGCAAAACTTATGGTGACGGGACGAAAGGACTGGGAGAAAAATCTGCGCGAAAAAGTTGAGCAGGGACAAAAGTATGTCTGGTTTCATGCCGCTTCGCTTGGCGAATTCGAGCAAGGTCGTCCGCTGATTGAACGCTACAAGGCAGAAGGAAAGAAAATTGTGCTAACATTTTTTAGCCCAAGTGGTTACGAGGTGCGCAAAAACTATGACAAGGCCGACATCGTTTGCTATCTTCCCTTCGACAGTAAGCGCAATGCAAGGAAATTCATAGACATAGTGAATCCTGAATTTGTTGTCTTCGTGAAATACGAATTTTGGTACTGTTTTATCCGCGAATTGGCGATGCGGAAGGTAAACACCTATCTAATTTCGGGAATTTTCCGTAGCGGACAGATATTTTTCCGTCCGTGGGGTAAGTTCTATCGCAAGGTTCTTACCGATTTTGCATGGATGTTTGTACAGGACGATAATTCCAAAAATCTTCTTGAGTCGGCTGGCGTGAAGAATATTTCGGTTTGCGGTGATACGCGTATCGACCGCGTGTATCAGATTTCGCACGAAAAGTATGAGAATGAATTTCTTAGCGAGTTTGTTAAATCTGGAAATGTCATTGTTTGCGGTAGCACTTGGCCACCAGATGAGAAGATTATTTCGCAGTATGTCAACTCGCACGATGGACTTAAGGCGGTGCTTGTTCCGCACGAGATACACGAGGAACACCTTTGCGCCATTGAAAAAATGCTTGACAAGCCGTTTGTCCGTCTTTCGAAGTGTGAAACTGCCGATGCATCGCAACTTTCGTACATTATTGTCGATTCGATGGGTATGTTGTCGAAGATGTACCGCTATGGAAAACTTGCGTATGTAGGTGGTGGATTTGGTGTAGGAATACATAATACGCTCGAAGCGGTAGTTTACGGATTGCCAGTGATTTTCGGTCCCAACTATCGCAAGTTCAAGGAAGCGTTTGATTTGATAGCTTGCGGAGCAGGATTTTCAATTTCATCATATGATGAATTTGAAAATGTTGTCGAAACGCTTCTTTCCGATGAGGGGAAATATGCCGAATCGTGCTCGCAGGCAAATCTCTATGTGGAAAAATCAGTTGGCGTTTCCGAGTTCATTTACAACAAGATAAAGGAATTGCAATGAAAAGGATAAATGTCGCATTAAGGTTCTGTTTGTGCTTGTTGTCTGCACTTTTGCTCAGCGCAGGATGGTTCAATCTGCATTTGCCGTGGCTTGTGCTTGTTGGCTTTGTGCCGATGCTTATTCTTATGCAGAATATCATAAACGAGAACGGTAAGCATGGCGGGGCAAAGTTTTTCGGCTATTCCTATCTGATGTTTGTCCTTTGGAACTTGATAACTACTTGGTGGGTTTACTTTGCAAGTCCTGCCGGCGTGTTTATGGCTGTGCTGGCTTCATCGTTGCTAATGGCGCTGACGATGAGGATTGTGTATGCGTTGTGGCGTAAAGGTGGCGAAAAGGTTGGACTTATTGCATTTGTGAGCTGCTATGTGGCTTTCGAGTACCTGTTTATGAATAGCGAAATTGCTTGGCCGTGGCTGGTGCTTGGCAATTCGTTTGCCAACGATGTGATGTTTGTGCAGTGGTACGAATTTACTGGTCATCTTGGCGGTTCGGCTTGGATTTTGGTGATTAATGCATTGCTGTACAAAGTGTTGTGTCAAGTGCTCGAAAAGCGCAAACCGACATTACCAATAATTGTTACAGCATCAGTTTTGCTGTTTGTTCCGATAATTTTCTCTGTTATCCGCTATTATACATATACCGAAAAGGAGAATCCGCAGAATGTTGTTGTTATTCAGCCGAACATCGACCCGTGGGGCGAAAAGTTTGATGAAACCACTTTCGGTTCGCAGATTGAAAATATACTCGACATTGCTTCTACTTACGGCAACGCTGAGACCGACTATTTTGTCGCACCTGAAACAGCTCTGAATAGTACCGTGCAGGAAGACCACATGCAGGGAAATTCATCGCTTGTGGCTGTACGCAAGTTTATGCAGTATTATCCGAAAAGCAAGTTTGTTGTCGGTGCGACTACATTCAAGGTTTATTACCACAAGAATGGCGACAAGGCTTACGATGGCACATCCATTACCGAAACTGCCCGCGAAATAGGCGAAAACGACCACTACGACATTTACAATGTCTCGATGCAGGTAGATGCTGGACCGTATGTGCAGATTTACCGCAAGAGCAAGTTGGTTCCGGGTGCAGAGATTCTTCCCTACATCAAGGTTTTCGGCTTTTTGAGCGACTTAATGACTGACCTTGGCGGAATGAGCGGAAGCCATGGCTGTCAGGAACATCCGACATCGTTTACAAACGATGTTAGCGATGTAAAAGTTGGTGTGCCAGTATGTTACGAATCTGCATTTGGCGAACATTGTGCAGGATTTGTCGAGGATGGTGCGCAGATGATTTTTGTTATTACCAACGATGGCTGGTGGCGCGACACTCCTGGTTACCGCCAGCATTGCAGTTTCTCACGTTTGCGTGCAGTTGAGACGCGCCGTAGCATTGCAAGAAGCGCCAATACAGGCATCAGTTGCATCATCAATCAGCGTGGCGATGTTGTGGAATCGCTTGGTTGGTGGCAGCGTGGTGGCATTTCTGCGACAATCAACGCCAACGATAAGATTACTATCTATGCTAAATATGGAGACTACATTGCCCGTATGTGTGGTGTGGTGGCTGTGATACTGATTCTGATGCAGATTGGAGCCAGTATAAGGGCAAGACTAGCCAAGAAGGAAAAGAATTAGCAAATTATTTTTTTTAGGTAATTTTTTTTCGGTAATTTGTGTGAAAGTATTATCTTTGCACAAAAATAATTGAGTTATGGTCAAGAATATCAATCCGTTCATAGTTGCAGGCAAGATTTCACCACAGTATTTTTGCGATAGAGTAGAGGAAGCATCTCAATTGGAGAAGTCTATTGATAATCAGATGAATGTAGTGTTGACTTCGCCACGAAGAATGGGAAAAACATCATTGGTTGATTTCGTTTTCGACAAGTCGGAAATAAAGAACAATTACATTACTATCTCTGTTGATATTCTTCATACTACAACGTTCAGAGAGTTTATAATGTGTCTCGGAATGGCGGTGTTCGATAGTGTTGCAACGCGGAGTATGAAGTTGCGCAAGCAGTTTGTTACATTTTTGAAATCGCTCAGCGCAAGTTTCGGTTACGATACGGTTCAAAATATGCCTACTTTTGATGTTAAGATAGGAGATGTGCAGAATCCAGAGTTCACATTGACGGAGATTTTCAATTATGTTGAAAATGTAGGCAAGCGTTGCATAATCGTAATTGATGAATTTCAGCAGATTACGCGTTATCCGGAAAAGAATATCGAAGCGATATTGAGGGCTAGAATACAAAAACTTTCCAATGTCAATATTGTTTTTTCGGGCAGTCAGAGACGGCTGATGGAGGAAATGTTTTTCTCGTCGCGCCGACCATTTTTCCAAAGTGCAAAATCGCTTCGTCTTGAGCCGATTAATCGTGATGTTTATCAGGAGTTTGCGAAAGAACATTTCAAGCAAGCGAAAAAAATGATTACAGAAGAAGCGTTTCGATATGTCTATGATACTTTCAATGGCGTTACCTTGTATGTTCAGCGCATAATGAAGGATGCCTTTGCCGAAACTCCAACAGGTCAGACTTGCGACATTATGGTTGTAAAACAGCTTGTCGAGGACTATATAGCAGAAAACGATTCGCGGTTGCGTGAGCAACTTGCATATATTACCGAGGCGCAGAAGGAGTTGCTGTATGCTATTCACAAGGAAAAGCAGGCGCAGGGAATAACATCCATTGCTTTCAATAGGAAATATCGGTTGCGCTCGCCAAGTTCAACACAGTCAGCATCGCTGCGACTTCTGGAATATGACCTTATCACTCGCAAGGAGAAGGTATATTTCATTTCCGACCCGTTGATGAGCCTTTGGCTGGACAGAAGAAAGGTGTAAAGAATTATGTTGATTATTTACTAGTTTATAGAGGCGTGTTTATGGTTGTTTTCTATGTCGATGGCAGGTCGTAAGAAAAGAAGGTGATTGTGGAATAAAGAGTGTGATTAACTTTCTGGATAATTCCCCAAAATGAAAATGGCATGGTTGTTGCTCTTTGATAAAAAATCATTATTTTTGCAGTCAAAAATTTGTTAAATTTAATAGAAATGAAGAAAATAATCACAATTACGCTATGCTTGGCACTTGTGGCCATGGCAGGCAGTGCATTCGGGCAGATAAGGCCCACCAAGAAACCAAAAGATGTAAATAATAATCAATTGAACAGGGTTTCTGCTAATATAACAGAAAGCAACAAGGAGGTATGCTGGGAAATATCTGGTAACAATGGCGATATGGAGTATCGTTGGGATACTGAGGCTAATGTGCAGCGGTGGGTAAACGAAATGAGAACTCAGCACAATGAAGTATATACATACAAACCGTGTGATAATCCGACAGTTGAGTCATGTGATGCCAACAATGAGAAAGTCAATCCGAAGAAATGTTGGAAAATAACAGGTACAAAGGGTGGTCAGTCTGTTGAACAGTACCTTTGGGCTACCGAAACTGTAGCAAGACGTAAGGTGACTAATTTGCGCAACGATGGCTATCAGGATGCAAAGTATATTCAAACGCCTGCTAACGATGAAAAGTCATGCACACCGCCTGCAAATAATCCCAACGAACCCGCATGTTGGAAGATAACGATAGGCAACGTTGTGTCGTATTTCTGGGGATACGAAAATGATGCGCAGACAACGGTAAATACAGCACGTAATTCGGGGCAGGCAGCATCGTATGAACTTTCACCAAACAAGACAAAAGATTCATGCCAATAAAAATATCAAGGTGGTGAAAACCACCTTTTTTATTTGCGATAAATTGGAAGAATGGACTTTGATTTGAAAGATATTCGTCAGCTTTCGATGTCAGAACTCGAAAGTTTTCTTGTCGGTATGGGTGAGAAAAAGTTTCGTGCCACGCAGCTATGCGAATGGATATGGAAGAAAGGCGCAGAAAGTTTCGAGGAGATGAGCAATATTCCCAAACCATTGCGCGACAAGCTGTCCGAAATTTTCCGTTTCGCGAATGTCGCTTGCGTATATTCTGTGGCATCTGTTGATGGAACATGCAAATTTCTGTTCGAGACTGCCGACTGTTGCCGCTTCGAGGGAGTTTTGATTCCAAGTGCCGACAGGGTGACTGCTTGCATATCAACGCAAGTGGGTTGTCAGATGGGATGTGCCTTCTGTGCTACGGGGCAACTCGGTTTCAAGCGTAACTTGACATCGGGTGAAATTTTCCATCAGGTGTTTTCTCTGAACAGACTTTCGTCTGAAATTTTCGGATTTCCGTTGTCTAACATTGTCATTATGGGAATGGGCGAACCGCTTATGAATTATGAAAATACCCTTGCCGCAATCAATATGATATGTTCGTCTAACTCGATGGGAATGTCACCACAGCGGATAACTATGTCAACCTGTGGCATCGCACCGCAAATTAAGCGGTTGGCTGATGATGCAATACGTTTCAATCTTTCCATCTCGCTTCATTCGGCAATAGATTCAAAGCGCAACGAAATTATGCCTATAAATCGCAAGTACAACCTTGCGCTCTTGTCCGATGCAATACAGTATTTTCATGCTAAAACAGGCAGTCGCATTACATACGAATATCTTATGTTAGGCGGTGTCAACGACAGTATCGACGATGCCCGTGCACTGACAGAATTTACCAAGGTGTCACCATGCAAAATTAACATCATCGAGTACAATCCTCATCCTGGCGATACTTTCAGAAGAACTAACAGCGATTCGTTAGAAAAATTTATAAGGCATATTGAAAGTTGTAATATTGTGGTAACGATAAGGAAATCAAAGGGATTAGACATTGCGGCTGCTTGTGGGCAACTTGCAAATATGAAAAAATAGTTTTTCTCTTTCCAAAAAAACATATATCTTCGCAACTTATTTACGTAAATAATATTTGAGATGAAGAAAATATTTTTGTTTGTTCTAACGGTTTGTCTGTGTGCAGCAGTAAATGCGCAGCAGAAACCGACAGCCAATTTCGGTTACGATAAGGACATCACCCTTGATGAAGGCAACGACTATGTAAGGATGATTGGTGGCGATTCGGATGGATTCTTCGCCATAAGGATGGATGCCGAGGACAAGTTGTGGCTCGAATATTTTAATGCCGCATCGCTTGTACGCGAATCGTCAGCGCAGATAATTCTTCCTGTTGTTGATGGAAACCAGACCGAATATGTTGAATCGTTCTATGTTGACGGACAGGTGATTCTGTTTACTCAGGTCGAGGATTTTCTGAAAAAGGAAAAGCTTTTGTACATACAGGAACTTGGAAAGAGCGGACAGGTAATGGGCGAGCCGCGCGTTATTGGAAAGCTCACAAATCAGAATATGTCGGCCGATTTCAATGTCCGCCTCACGCCTAACGGACAGAATATGTTCGTATGGTACAACCGTCCGTTCCAGACTTACAACGAGGAGCCGTTCTATTTCAAGATGTACAACTCGAACCTCAGGGAAGTGTATAATAAGCAGATAAAACTTCCGCTCGTAGGACAGGCTTTTGCAATCGAAAGCATCAAGATTACAAATAGCGGTAGCGTGTATATGCTCGTCCGCATAAGTCCTACAGAGGCTCAGCTCCAGAAGATGAAGATCATAACCTACGATTACAAAATGCTTGTGTTCAATCCAGCAATGGAAGACATAACTACATTTGATGTCAAGGATAAGAAGCTCGTCCTTGTGGATGCAATTTTCGGAATCGACGACAACGACAACATTGATGTTTACGGATTCCTCGTTCCAAAAGGCAAGACAACCTATCAGGCAATATTTCACCAGAAATATGATGTAAAGGAAAAGAAACCTATCAACGCAAGAGATTCGAAGAAAGCATGTTATACTTTCCAAAAGACCGAGGTTCCTGCTTTCAATGCTGAGCGTCTGAGCAAGATTATGGATCAGAAGTACGACTATCAGCTTCTCGATGTGCTTTATCTTACCGATGGTGGTTCTGTTGTGATTGCTGAGCACAAGAATTATTGGAAAGACTCTATTTTCGATCCGCAGACAAGAGAGACCATATATAACGAATATTATCGCTTCAACGATGTGCTTGTAGCATATAGTAGTCCTCTCAATAATATGGATTGGATGGTTAGGATTCCGAAGAGTCAGTACAGTTGGAACGACTATGGAAAATATTCGTCTGTTGCTACATATGCAATAGGCGAGAAGATTTTCCTTTTCTACAACGACAATGCCAAGAACCTTACAAATCTTGAGGCTGGCGAATCTAAGGCTAACCTTAATGGAGACAAGTATAAGGAAATCACTTCGCCCGACCGCAACGGTTTTGCCATTGCTGTTTCAATTTTCTCCGATGGCGCTGTTTCGGGACAGGCATTGTTCCCCAAGAGTAACAAGAAGAGCAAGATAATACCAGAGCTTTTCCAGGAATACAATGGAACACATTATATGTTCACACGCAACGGAAAGAAGTGCAAGTTTGCAATGTTTAACCCAGAATAGTATTTAGTTTATAATATGTGTATGAAAGAGGCGACCAAAAATCGCCTCTTTTTTTATGGCGAAAATTTTTTAGACCATAAGATATAAATACTCTTTTTTTCAAAAAAATTACTTTTTTATCTCGACCCCACGTTACTACAGATTGTATTATATTGCTACAGTCTGTTATTTTTTTGAATTTTTAATTCATTTAATCCTTGAATTTTCCTATTTTTGCACGCTTTATTTTAACTAGAATAATTTCTGATGTTTTGTGGAATGTAGGTTGGGATGGATGCCCATTGATTTATAGACATGATTAAAAATATTTATATGAGAAATAAGATACGCTTCACTTTTACTGTATTGATAGCAGTGCTGCTGTTGAGTGATGGTGTTTGTGCACAAGGTTTAGAAAATTATGAATTTACAACAGGAACTGGTGGAACTTTTCTTAATCCAGAATTTACAGAACTAATTTCAGCGGGAGGAGATAATGTTTCCGATTTGACAGAAATCGGCTTTCCTTTTGTGTATGACGGTATCGAATATACGCACTTTTCGGCGAACATAAACGGCAGAATGAGACTGGGCAACAATGTTATTGATGGGGAGGGAGAGCCTCCTTTTTCTTATTCCAATTATGCAAATAATACGCCTGCAATTGTAGCATTTGGACGGGATTGTAGTATAGGAGACAACGGATATGTTAAGACGGGCTTGTATAGTGACGGTGATAATAATGTAAGGGTGATTGAGTGGTTGTCGTCTGTGAATTATATGGATCATTACATTCAATTCCAGATACAATTGTTTCAAGGTACTAACGAAGTTAGGATTGTTTTTAGCGATAATCCCAGTTATACAGAAACAGCTGGTAGTTATCAGATGGGAATTGGAAATGCTGTGGCAAACAAGTTTTGGTATATTGACCCTACATCTCAAACCGCGACATTTTCTACAACTTATTTAGGGGGGTATAATCTTGATTATCCTGGAATTAGCAGGTATTATTCGTTTAAGTTGCCACAGTCTGCTGACGAAACTTTATCTCTATTTTATTTCTGTGGTTTTGAGGATGCAGGCGAAAATGCCAATTGGATACTAAATAGTGGTAGCCAAACAAATAGCTGGTACATAGGCACTGCCGCCAATCATGGAGGAGAAAAAGGTATGTATATATCTAAAGACGAAGGAGCAAGCAATACATACAGTCCTACGGCAACATCATATTCGTATGCCTATCGGGAAATAGACTTTACGGAAAATTCCCACTATCAGATAGAATTTGACTGGTTGGCTAATGGGCAGGGCAATTATGACTTCTCCAGGGCGTTCATAGTTCCTGCTTCTATTAATCCTAATTTATCGGCTGGTGTTCAAAATGGTATAACTGCGACAACCCTTCCCGATGGATGGATAGATGTAAGCAATGTGGGGAAAATGTCGGGGAAAACCGAATGGCAGCATAGTGTCGCAGAACAATACTTTGAAGCAGGGGCATACTATCTTGTTTTCTTATGGATGAACAACAATATGTATGGAAGCCAGCAATCTGCTGCAATCGATAATATTTTCATACGCGAGGTGATTTGTTCGTCTGTGGCAGATATAACAGTAACAGATATTACCGATGAATCGGCAAATATAAGCTGGACAGAACGTTCTTTATCAACAAGCTGGGAAATAATTATTTCGGAAACAGAGCTAGATGAAGACGAACTTGAAGGTTCGGCTTCATCTATAACTGTGGATGAACAGGCTTATTCTGCAACAGGATTAAGTCCTTATGTGGAATATTATGTCTATGTACGAGCAATATGCTCGGATGACGGCTATAGTGCATGGAGAAGCACGACTTTCAGGACACACGCAGATCTTTTGCAGGTTCCTTTTACATGTGATTTTGAGGATGCCGAAGAAAATTCGAAATGGGAATTAAGTGTTGGTGGTCAGACTAACAGATGGTACATTGGTTCGACCGTGAACAACGGTGGTGAAAACGGACTATATGTGTCAAGCGATGGCGGAGGGAATAATTCGTATGATATATATGCAACCTCATATTCGTATGCATATCGCGAAATAAGTGTAGAAAGAGACGGTTATCAGTTTGATTTTGATTGGAAGGCTTACGGAGATAGATATTATGACTGGATGAGGGCATTTGTTGTACCAGCCTCATTAAATCCCGATTTTTCTGGAGGTAATAATAACGGAATGGATATAGAAGGAGAAAATATTCCTTCTGGATGGATAAATATCGGCACAGAAGAGAAAATGTGCATGAACAATAGCTGGCGGCACAATACAGCGTATGCTTTTCTGGAAAGTGGCATATATTATATAGTCTTCTATTGGTCTAACAACAACAGTTATGGCACAGGTCAGGCTTCTGGTATCGATAATATCACTATAAGCAAAGGTTGTCCATCTGTATCTTATATAACATCTACAGAAATTACCTACGAATCGGCAACAATAAGTTGGACAGATAATAGTCAGTCTCAAAAATGGAAAGTAATTGTTTCGGAAGAAGAACTTGACGAAGAAGAATTGATTGACTTTGAAGCTACTATTGTTGAAGGAGAACCTGTATTTTCAACAACAGGGTTGAATCAAAATACCATGTATTATGTGTATATAAGCACAAATTGTTATGATGATATATATGGCTTGTGGGAAAGTACAACATTTTATACACGACAAATCCCAGCTACACTTCCATATACTTGTGGATTTGAAGATGAAGCAGAAAATCTTTCTTGGAGTCTTAACAGGGGCGTGCAAACAAGTATGTGGTATATAGGAACTGCTGCAAACAATGGTGGAAATAGTGGATTGTATATTTCAAACGATAGTGGAGAAAATAATATTTACAGCTATTCGACATCATACGTATATGCTTTTCGTGAAATAAATATAGACGAGAGTGGGTGGCATTTGTTTGATTTTGATTGGCATGCAAATGGATATTACAGTTATGATCTTATGCGGGCATTTCTTGTCCCTCATTCTCTAAGTCCCAATTTTACGGCTGGAGAAACCAATGGAATGGGAACATACTGGAGTAGTCCCAGTAATAATCAGCCAGAAGGCTGGATAGACATTAGCAAGGAAGGGCTAATGAGAGAACAACCTGAGTGGCAGCATAGCACCAATGTCATAAGCATTGAAAGCGGATTATACTATTTGGTTTTCTTTTGGAAAAACAGCATAGGTCCTTACAATCCACCTGCAGCTGTTGATAATATTTTCATAAGCAAGGTAACTTGTCCTCCAATAATTGATATTACCATTGCGGATATTACAACAGAGTCTGCTACCATAAGCTGGAGTGAACGAGATGCTGCTGAAAGTTGGGAAATAATTGTATCTGACGAAGAACTTGGCGATGACGAACTTGATAATTATGGTGGTGCTGTAACAGTAACAGAGACTTCTTATACAGCAACAGGGTTGAACTATAGGACATCTTATTATGCTTATATACGTGCAGTTTGCGCAGTTGATGACTACAGCACTTGGGAAAGCGTTTCTTTCACAACTCTAAACATTCCAGCACAACTTCCTTATATATGCAATTTTGAGGATGAAGAAGAAAATGCCAACTGGACGTTAAACAATTCTGTTTTTGAGAATGGCTGGTATATTGGCGGTGCAGCCAACAATGGTGGTGAAAAAGGTCTGTATATATCAAATGATAATGGTGTAAGTAATATTTATAACACAAATCAAAAATCAAAAGTATTTGCTTTTCGCGAGATCGAAGTTGCGGAAGCACAAGGGTATCAGATTGAATATGACTGGAAATCAAATGGATACGATTATTTTGATCATATAAGGGTGTTTCTTGTTCCAACAGCGATTGCCCCTGTTTTGTCAGCAAACGAACGGGACGGATACATATATGATGATACTCCTGCAAATTGGATAGATCTCGGAGAAGAATCAGATATGTCGTGGCAAACGGAGTGGAAGCATACTACAATATTCAGGTCTATTGATGCAGGTACATATTACATTGTTTTCCTATGGGAAAACCAGGTCGATATAGGAGAAAATCCTCCTGTCGCAATTGATAACATAAGTATAAGTACTTGTCCAATGGTAGCCGAACTTACGGCAACAAACATTACCACCGAGTCGGCAACCATAAGCTGGAGTGAGCGAGGTCAGGCAGAAAGTTGGAAAGTGATTGTTTCGGGTGTGGAACTTGATGCTACTGCACTTGAAAATTACGATGGCGCAGTGACAGTGACTGATACTTCGTATTCTGTAACAGGATTGAATTATAGAGCAACATATTACGTATATGTACGTGCTGTTTGTTCTGAAGACAATAAAAGTATGTGGGGAAGCTATGCATTTAATACAATAAACATTCCAGTATCACTTCCTTATACATGCGACTTTGAGGATGAAGAAGAGAATGCTAACTGGACACTTGTCAATGGTTCCCAAACAAATAAGTGGTATATTGGTACTGCAGTAAATAACGGTGGAGAAAATGCTTTGTACATATCAAATGATGATGGCGAAAGCAATGAATACACCAGCAGTTCATCATCATACGTATATGCTTACCGAGAAATAGGATTTGTCGAAGCTGGGGAATATCGGGTTAGCTTTGATTGGAAAGTATTGGGCGAAGAAGAAGATTTAATGAGAGCTTTTCTTGTTCCAACATCTATCAAACCCAATTTATCGGCAGGAAACTATAACGGAATGTATAGTTATGCTAACGGAGCTCCCATAGGTTGGATGGAATTAGGTGATGCAGAAACTATGTATGATCAAATAGACTGGCAGCAAGGTATATTTAAC
>JAFZLK010000092.1 GCA_017551515.1 Bacteroidales bacterium
AAAAGTCTTCATTCAAGACTTTTTAAAGGCACATAATCCACTGAAAAACAAATAGTTCAAGCACTTATTAGGTCTCTTTTTGACTATTATAGCTTTTTAAAGGCCTTTTCAGGTCTCTTTTTGACTATTACACCAAAATTCGCTACTTTTTAATGTTTGCAAACACTAAATGAAAAGAAAGTCAATGCTAAAATCAGTACAGTAAACCAAACATCCACAAGGGGATTCTGTTTTTATGTCCGATTTCAGTTCCGTCAACAGCAAGGAAACTATTCGGTTCATCCTTTATCTGCTCGAATGTCTTGCCAAATCCGCCAACCTCGAACAAATACTTGCCATCAACAAGGAAATCGCCCTTTGCCGGATATACGACTGGAAGCACCTGCCTAACCTGATTGAAGAAAAATGTCTCACGAATAGTACCGATTTCCGTCTTTGCACCAAGCGCATACATAAGATTGGTATTGTCAATCAAAATCTTTTCTGGCCGAGACAATGTCTTCAAACTCTTTGTGTTATCAGTGAGCATAGCTATAAGTCCAGCCCTTTGCAAAGCATACAGCATCTTCATGCCTTGGTTTCTGTCGGTCTCCAACTGCCCGTACAATTTGCTCATAGTAGGCACCTGCGGCACATGCTCGGCAAGCACCATCAGCATTTTCCTCGTCTTGTTTATAGTTGAGACACTTACATCGTCAATCTTCGGATAATCCATTTCGAGCACACGGCTGGCAATGTGCTGCAACCGCAATTCGAAACCACGCGCAACTTCCTTGTAGAACGGATAATAACCATGTCTCAAATACGCATCGAAAAGCGGCATTATGCTCGGAATCTTTTCCTTTATCGTCATAGCAATAGGCACGTGCTTTGTCAGCAGGTCGTCCCACGAAACCGTAGGGATATCAGCAACACCCTCATAGCTAAGGAATTCCCGGAACGACAATCCCGGCAATGTATAATCTATCAGCCGCCTCGACAAGTCGCCCTGCGCCGTTTCGAGCAGCAGCATCGAAGAGCCAGTATATACAATGTGCAAATCAGGATAACCATCGTATAGGTTTTTTAGTATAGTTTGCCACGCATCGTAATGATGCACCTCATCAACAAACAGATACCTAACGCCTTGTGCATACAAATACGACACAAGCTCCTCCAACCTGTGCGAAGCGAACCAGAAATCGTCTAGCGAAACATAAAATGCTTCGTCGGGATTTTCAAACGTCTCCTTTATGTGCTGAAGCATCAAAGTCGTCTTACCAACGCCCCTCTGACCTTTTATTCCAATCAGGCGGTCTCTCCAGTCGATTTCTTTGAACAAATACCGATGAAACGAACCGTCAACAAAAGCAAGACGATTGTGATAAATCTGCATTAACATCTGAACATCATTCGGTTCCATAGCTATAATTTTTTTATCGGGACAAAGGTAATACATTTATTTTAAATACGCAACAAAAAAGTGTTTACAAACACTAATTTTCATTACTTTTTAATGTTTCTAAACACTAAATGAAATAAATTTACCCTTATAAAACTCAAATTAATGTTTCTAAACACTAATTTATGGTAATTTTTAGTGTTTTCAAACACTAATTTTAAACATATTCTAAACACAGTCACAAGAAACCGACACCCCCAAAATTTTGGTGCCATTGCGAGCAACAACCATACAAATGAACCATCCCGAACTACCTTAAAAACCAGCTCCAACAACTTTTCCCATACACTCCACTTTTTCCGAAAAATAGAACACCGATTATTGAAATATTTGTCGTTTCTTTGCAAAAAAAGTTATATTATGAAAAAGTATTTTTTTATATTTTTAGTAGTTTTAGTGGCAAATGCCTACGGACAGTCTGATTTTCCAATATCAAATGCTATTTGGAATGTACAAATAAATTTTCGGGATGTATTATATGCAGCAGGTGGTGATACATTGATAAACGATACAACATATTCAAAATTGTTAATTATTCAAGACACAATTATAGATGAGAGAATATCAGATACTTACCTTTTTGGATTCATCAGGAATGAAGGAGAAAAAGTGTTGTTGAAACCAATAAATGTATATGGTGATGTCAAAGAAATAGTTTTATACGATTTCTCTAAAACGATAGGAGATACAATTTGGCACAATGCATCTACAAGCGGGGAGGACAATTACACTGTTTTCTGTGCCGATAATGAATCTGAGAAATATATTAGCATTATCACAAACAAATATATTGAAGACGGATTGGAGAAATACGATGTATTAACTGGATTGTATAATAATAATGGTTTTTACGAAAATATTGATACATGGATTCGTGGCGTAGGTAGTTTAAGAGGTTTATTACAACATTTATGGTATCCTCCAATGTGTGATTCTTTTTATGATAATAATTTAATGTGCCTAAAATATAACGATACTGTAAAATATTTCAACGACCCTCGATGCTCAAAGTGCTTCTGCAGGTATGATACATCGGAAATACCAAATGAAAATGCAGACGAAAGCATAAATGTTTATCCTAACCCTGCTTGCAATTCTGTAGCAATAGATATTGAAAAAGAATATACGGATTTGACGGTTGAAATAATCGATGAAACGGGCAGAGTTGTTTACAGTAGAAACGACCTTGAAAATCCTATTTCGCTTGACAATTTCGTTACTGGAATTTATTTTGTACGCTTGCAGGTTGATGGCGATGTAACTACAAAAAAGATTGTTGTGGAATAATTGATGTGTTTCATTCCTGTATTGCTTGATTTCAAAGTAATATGGAACTTGCACACGATAAATTTGGACGGTGTTACATCGTCCTTTTTTATTCCGCCAATTCCACTTTTTCGGAAAAATAGAACACTAATTATCGGAATATTTTTCGTTGCTTTGCAAAATTGAAACAAAACAACTGGATTTTATGCGCAAGGTTACCGCAAACGACTTTCAGGAAGGGAAATGGATGGACTATTCCGCCGATGGCATCCGCATAATTAACGATGTTCGCCAAGTAACCCGTCCAAACCTAGATGCAGTTACTATTGATATGATAGTAGTAAATATCTGCGTGCAAGGCAAGGCGGTGGTCACAATTGATGGTAAAAAGCACACACTTTCGCGCAATAAATTATTGATACTTTTGCCCAATAGCATAGTCGGCAGTTACAAGTGGTCAGATGATTTCGATTGCAAAGCACTGGTGTTTTCTTTAAAGAACATTGAAAACGGTGTTTATCTTTGCCGCAAGATTTGGAACGACCTATCCTACCTGCGTCAGCATCCAGTAGTACCATTGAATGCAGAGGACTTGCAGGTATTCCGCTATTATTACGGCATAGCAACTTCACATATTACTGCCGATCCTGTTTACAGACACGAAATTATATGTAACCTAATCAAAAGTCTAATATATCAGTATTTGTTGATTACAGACCGCTTCTTGACTGAAAATAAGCAAAATGGCAACATGAATTCCAACGATGAACTATTCCGTAGATTCTTGGAATTGCTGGCATTTTCGCAGGGACGGATGCGGAAGGTGGCACAATACGCCGAGCAGTTGTGCGTCACTCCAAAGCAACTTTCCGCCGCCGTAAAGGCCGTGAGCGGGCGCACCGCCATCGACTGGATAACCGAAAACACCGTGAAGTCGATTACAAACGAACTTCTCTACACGCAAAAAAGCGCCAGCAAGATTGCCGGGGAACTAGATTTCCCAACTATCTCATTCTTCGGAAAGTTCTTCAAACAGCACACAGGATTTTCACCGAGGGCATATAGGGAAAAGTTTGGAGATAGGAAGAAATAGAAAATGATTGGAGTGCGATTTTTTCTCCCATTCACTACATTTTGTACGCCCGTAAAGCATTGCGAGCCTACAAAATAATTAAAATATTCAATTGAATGAATAATTTTGTACGAATTTCTTCAGTGCGCTGAAAAAATTAGCAATTATTTTGTTACAAAATCAATGAAATTGGATTTATTTACTGATGTAAACGGCACATCTGGATAGTTGTCCTTGAACGAGCTGGGACACTTCGGCTTTTTATCTCCCCACTTGAACTCAAAAGCTTTCAATTCTCCATTGCGCTCTTCAATCAAGTCAATTTCCTGTCCATTGTATGTCCGCCAGAAATAATACATAGAATTTTCGTGTCTGTTGTCGTTGATTTTAATACGCTCCGATATCATATAACTTTCCCACAATGCCCCTACATCCTGACGTATAGCAAGCGGACGGAAATCTCCAATTACAGCATTTCGGATGCCATTGTCGTAGAAATACCATTTTCCGGCTTTAGTAACCTCCTTGCGTGGGTTGCGCGAATACGCTGGAAGCCTATAGATTACAAAGGTTTTTGCTAGCAAATCAAGGTATTTTTCCACTGTGTTCCTGCTCAACGACAAATGTTTACCAAGTTCGTCATACGAAACTTCGCTTCCCATTTGAAAAGCGACTAAGCGCAATAGATTATACATTTTGCTTGAGTTTTTTATGCCATCCAATGTCAGAATATCTTTCAGCAGGTACGATTGCGCAAGTTCACTTAAATACATTTGCTTTTGCTCGAAACTTTTAATAGAAAGAAGCTCGGGGTAGTTGCCATATACAAGACGTTCTTCAAGATCCATATATAATTGGGCGGTGGGAATTTGCGTCAGCCATTCCTCAGCGGACAATGGCGATAAATGAAAAATGTATGACCTTCCAACCAATGGCTCGCCAGTTTGATTTCGCAAATCGAATGATGAAGAACCAGATGCAATGACCTGAATGTTTTCAACATCATCGACTATCAGCTTCAATATTTTTCCAATTTCTGGAATATTTTGTGCCTCATCAATTATTAAAAGGTCAACTCCACTGAGCAATTGCCTATAGTGCGCTGCTGTCCGTTCTTGGAACATTGCCTCCGTAGATGTATCTTCTCCGTTCAAAAACAAAGTCTTTCCTGCAAACTTTTCCGACACCTGCTTGATTAATACGGTTTTGCCAACCCTTCTTGCCCCATAGACAAGCATAACCTTTTGGTTAGTCATCAAACTTGAAATAACATTTGCCAATCTTCTTTCAATCATAACCCATTTTTTTTGACAATGCAAAAATAATTAAAATCTTCAACTGAATGAAAAATTTTGTACGAATTTCTTCAACGCACTGAAAAAATTTATAATTTTTAATTTTACAATAAATTGTTTTCTTTTGTTGTCCGCAAAAAAATGTGCTTACGTTATAGGTCAGTTGTTGACATACTCTTATATACGCATGCTGATTATAGGGCTTGTCATTCCGAAAACCAGATTGAACCTGCGATACGGAACGGGGAGCAGTGTGAAATCGGTTGTCCGGAATCTGCTAACGTATTGTTGTGGAACAGATTCCGTACAGACAGGCTCACAAGCAACGTTCCTTATGCTGTTCGCTTTGTCTTACGGAATGACCTGATAGGTGTTTTGCGGACAACAATAATTATTTTCTCCTCTCATTTTTCCTTCTCATCCCCTTGTGTTTTAAAACACATATTTTCTCCTAAAAATCCCCCAACTTTTTATTTCTTTTCCAAAAATTCTTTCGTAAATTTGCGCAAAAATTTTTAAAATTTTAACAAAATGGATATATCTCATATTGAACACATTGGCATCGCCGTTAAGTCGATTGAAGAGACTAAGAAATACTACGAAGGTGTATTGGGTCTCAAGTGCTACGCTATCGAAGAAGTTGCAGAACAGAAGGTAAAGACTGCTTTCTTCAAGGTTGGACAGACAAAAATCGAGCTTCTTGAACCGACATCAGAAGACAGCACTGTAGCAAAGTTCATCGAGAACAAGGGCGAAGGCATTCACCACATCGCTTTCTGCGTAAACGGTATCGAAAAATGCCTCTCCGAAGCCGAACTCGCTGGTCTGCGTCTCATCGACAAGGCTCCTCGCAAGGGTGCCGAAGGCCTTAGCATCGCTTTCCTCCACCCGAAGTCAACTTTCGGCGTACTTACTGAAATGTGCGAAAACAAAAACAAGTAAATAATCACAAGATGGCTTTAGAAGAAAAAATTAAAAAATTGGTTGACATGCGTGCTGAAGCCCGTCTGGGCGGTGGCGAAAAGCGCATCGAATCACAGCATAAGAAGGGCAAATACACTGCCCGCGAAAGAATCAACATGCTCCTCGACGAAGGCAGCTTCGAAGAAATCGACATGTTTGTAACTCACAGATGCCACAACTTCGGTATCGAAAAGGAATCGTTCCTCGGCGACGGCGTTGTTACCGGCTACGGAACAATAGGTGGCAGAATGGTTTACGTTTTCTCGCAGGACTTCACCGTAATGGGTGGCTCCTTGTCGGAAACTAACGCCAAGAAAATCTGCAAGGTTATGGATATGGCAATGAAGGCCGGCGTTCCTATCATCGGCTTGAACGATAGCGGTGGCGCTCGTATTCAGGAAGGCGTTACCAGCCTTTCGGGCTACGCTGAAATCTTCCAGCGCAACATCGAAGCATCGGGCGTAGTTCCACAGTTGTCGGCTATCCTCGGTCCGTGCGCAGGTGGTGCTGTTTATTCACCGGCTCTCACCGACTACATCATCATGTCGGAATCAAACAGCTACATGTTTGTTACCGGTCCTAAGGTTACCAAGACCGTTACTGGCGAAACAATCACCGAAAACGACCTCGGCGGTGCAATGGTTCACGCTTCAAAGTCGGGTGTTGCTCACTTTGTAGCTCACGACGAAGAAGATGCAATCAACACCCTTAAGAGACTTATCTCTTATATGCCTCAGAACTACAAGGAACTCACTCCGCGTGTTGAATGCAACGACCCTATCGACAGAATGGAAGACGCCTTGAACTCGATTCTTCCCGACAATCCAAACAAGCCATACGATGTTAAGGACATCATCAAGTTGATTGTTGACAACGGAGAATTCGAAGAAGTTCACAAGGACTATGCAAAGAACATCGTTGTTGGTTTTGCTCGTTTCAACGGACAGTCGGTAGGGATTGTTGCCAACCAGCCATCGTTCCTCGCAGGTTGCCTCGACATCGAGTCGTCACGCAAGGGCGCACGCTTCATCAGATTCTGCGACTGCTTCAATATTCCATTGGTAACTTTGGTTGACGTTCCGGGATTCATGCCAGGTAGCAATCAGGAATACGGTGGTATCATCACCAACGGTGCTAAACTGATGTACGCATACGGCGAAGCTACAGTTCCGAAGGTAACCGTTACATTGCGCAAGTCCTACGGTGGTGCTCACGATGTTATGAGCTCGAAGCAGTTGAAGGGCGACTTCAACTACGCTTGGCCGTCAGCAGAAATCGCTGTAATGGGAGCATCGGGTGCTATCGAAGTTCTTTACGCAAAGGGCATGAAGGAAATCGAAAATCCTGAAGAAAAAGCCAAATATGCAGCCGAAAAGGAAGCCGAATACAAGGAAGCATTTGCAAATCCTTATCAGGCAGCCAAGTACGGATACATTGATGATGTAATTGAACCGCGCAACACTCGTTTCAGAATCATCCGCGCACTTGCAGCTTTGGCAACCAAGAAGGATACTCGTCCAAACAAGAAACATAATAATATTCCTCTATAAACCGTTTTGCCATGAGTAATATGTTATTAGCAGTCAACGCAGAAAACTGGGGCTGGAACGACACTTGGGCATTGGTAGGAATATGTTTCTGCATAGTTTTGCTTATCATGGCTTTCTTCGTGATAGTCATGACCATCTTCGGCGTTGTAGCCAAGAAGGGCAAAAAGCAGGAAGCAAAGGTTGAAGCGCCTAAGCCTGCTACTGAAGCAAAAGTTAGCGGTAAAGCTGACGATGCCGACTATGCAGCAATCGCTGTCGCTCTGCACCTATACTTCGGCGGCGAACACGACAAAGAATCCAATGTATTAACAATCAAGAATGTTTCACAGGTTTATTCCCCGTGGTTAAATAATTAAGGAAATGAAAAAGTACAATCTTACAATAGAAGGTAAAAAGTACGCTGTAGAAGTTGATGTAAACGACAACATTGCAAATGTAAAGGTCAACGACAAGTCGTACACAGTAGAAATTGAAAAGGAAAAGGAACCGCAGATAGCAAAGGTTGCAAAGCCAACACCAAAGCCAGCCGCAGCTCCAGCGCAGAAGCCAGCAGCTCCTGCATCAGCAGCATCGGCATCGGCTATCAAGGCTCCGTTGCCAGGCAATGTGGTTAAGATTTTGGTATCGGCAGGTCAGGCAGTTAAGCGTGGCGACACTCTGTTGGTAATGGAAGCCATGAAGATGGAAAACAACATTATGGCAGAAAAGGACGGCACCGTAAAGGCTGTTTATGTTGAAGTCGGCAGAACTGTTGCTCTCGGCGATGCTCTTGTTGAAATCGAATAACGAACCCTTAAACTAAGAAAGATTATGGATATTTTAAAGAAAAGTCTGCTTGTCGGGTTCGTATTCCTGATTTCGATGCTGACTTCTCCAATTTTCGCTCAGGACAATACCGATGGCGAAAAGCAGGATGTTTCGGCAACAACTGGAGCTACGGTAAGCAACAAAGCAGAAGGACAAGCCGGCGTTACTGTATTGGTTGACGGCGACACAGTGAAGTCCAATTGTTATACTTACACAAAAGTCATAAATGGCAATGATTTAAGCGAAAAAGAAGTCGCTGAGTTGCTTAATGGAATTACAATTCAGATTGGCAATTTGGGCGACGGCGAAAATGCCGATATAAAAGTAAATGTAGATTCTAACACTGCCGAAGACAATAGTGCAAATGTAGAAACACAGGAAACCGACGACTCCGCATGGGGCAAAATCGTAAAGTTCTGCAAGACCAGCGGTATAGCAGGTCTGGGCGAAAACTGGAAGGCAATCATAATGCTTCTCATCAGCTGCTTGCTTATTTATCTTGCAATAGCAAAGCAGTACGAACCATTGTTGCTTCTCCCGATTGCTTTCGGTATGCTGTTGTCGAACTTGCCTGGTGCAGAAATGTACCACAGCGAACTTTGGTCGGCTTTCCTCGATGAGAACAGCCCAAGCTACCACAGCTACGGCACTATCCTGAAGGAAGGCGGTATGCTCGACATCATCTATATGGGTGTTAAGTTAGGACTTTACCCATGCTTAATATTTATAGGTATAGGCGCAATGACTGATTTCGGTCCGCTGATTGCAAACCCGAAGAGCCTTCTGCTCGGTGCTGCCGCACAGTTTGGTATTTTCATTACCTTCCTTTGCGCTGTAGCAATAGGTTTCGCACCAAACGAGGCTGGTTCAATAGGTATTATCGGTGGTGCTGATGGTCCTACTGCAATCTTCCTGACATCGAAACTTGCTCCGGATTTGCTCGGTCCTATCGCAATCGCTGCCTACTCATATATGGCTTTGATTCCTGTAATTCAGCCACCTATCATGAAGGCTCTCACCACAAAGAAGGAACGCCAGATTACCATGAAGCAGCTCAGAGATGTAAGCAAGAAGGAAAAAATCGTTTTCCCGATTGTCATCACAATGATTGCTGTTCTCATCGTTCCATCTGCAGCTTCGCTTATCGGATGCTTGATGTTCGGTAACCTGTTGAAGGAATGTGGTGTAACCGAAAGACTTAGCAAGACCGTTCAGAACGAACTTATGAATATTGTTACTGTATTCCTCGGCATTTCGGTTGGAGCAACAGCAGTAGCAGGTTCGTTCCTCACACTCAAGACCATCGAAATCGTTATAATCGGTGTTGTTGCATTCAGCTTCAGTACTGCAGGTGGTGTTTTGATGGCTAAATTCATGAACCTCTTCCTTAAGGAAAAGATCAATCCGCTTATCGGTTCGGCAGGCGTTTCGGCAGTGCCAATGGCAGCCCGCGTTTCGCAGACCGTAGGTCAGAAGGAAAACCCAAGCAACTTCTTGCTCATGCACGCAATGGGTCCGAATGTTGCCGGTGTATTAGGCTCAGCAATCGCAGCAGGTCTGCTCTTGAGCTTCTTAGGATAGGTTAAATTTTTCATTATTTTGTATTTGTGGATGGCAGTCCAATGGGCTGTCATCTTTTTTATAGAGCCTTTTCAAATGAAATGCGAACAGACAAAAAAAATATCCCATCCATAATGAAAAGGATATTTTTGCTCTGACTAAAATTTCTATTCCAATCCTGCAATCTGCTCTTTCAAAATCTTGATTTTTGTTTCTGAATCGCTCTGTTTCTTGCGTTCCTTGTCGATTACTGCAGCAGGTGCATGATTAACAAAGTTTTCATTGGAAAGTTTCTTCATTACCGAAGCAAGGAAACTTTCAGTATAAGCGAGTTCTTCGCGCAATTTCTTCAATTCCTCATCCTTGTTGATAAGGTTGCCAACTGGAATGAAATATTCGTTCTTGTTGACGATAAAGCCAGCTGCCATCGGAAGTTTTTCGGTTACGGTGTCGATTTTTTCCATGTTGCAGAGCTTCATGATAACGCAGTCGAGGTTGTCATAGTACTTCTCGTGCTTGATAACCGACATTGAGAGTTTTTCCTTCTGCGGAATGTTCTTTTCTTTCCTTACGGTACGGATGTTTGCAACAACTTCCTTGGTCTTTTCAATACCTGCGAGCAAGTCGGAATCAACAGGCATTGCTTTTGGCATGGCGGCAACTACAATACTTTCGCCTTCCTTGCGCTCCTGCAACGACTGCCAGATTTCCTCGGTAATAAACGGCATGAACGGATGCAACAACAAAACAAGTTTCTCGAAGAAGCCGAGAGTTGCATCGTAGGTTGTGTGGTCAATCGGCTGTCCGTAAGCAGGTTTTATCAATTCGAGATACCATGCCGAGAATTCGTCCCAGAACAATTTGTAAACCTTCATCAAGGCTTCCGATATGCGGTACTTAGAGAAATCCTCGTTGAGTTCGTTAATGGTTTCGCTCAGCTTAGAATTGAACCAGTCAACAGCAACCTTTGCTTCGGCAGGCTGTTCAATATCAGCGACATTCCAGCCCTTTACAAGACGCAATGCATTCCAAATCTTGTTGTTGAAGTTACGACCTTGTTCGCACAAAGCTTCATCAAAAAGAATGTCGTTTCCAGCAGGAGCCGAAAGCATCATACCCATACGAACGCCGTCGGTGCCGTACTTGTCCATAAGTTCAATCGGGTCTGGCGAATTGCCGAGCGACTTCGACATCTTACGACCAATCTTGTCGCGGACAATACCTGTGAAATATACATTCTTGAACGGCATCTGACCCTTGTACTCGTAACCAGCCATTATCATTCTAGCAACCCAGAAGAAAATTATGTCGGGAGCTGTTACGAGGTCGGAAGTTGGGTAGTAGTATTTTATTTCCTCGTTATCGGGATTGTTGATGCCATCGAAAAGCGAAATAGGCCACAACCACGATGAGAACCAAGTGTCCAAGCAATCGGAATCCTGACGCAAATCATTCATTGTAAGATTGTTGTCACCAGTTTTTGCTTTTGCCTTTTCGAGTGCGAGTTCGGGAGTTTCTGCAACAACATATCCGCCCTTTGGCAGGAAGTATGCAGGAATCTGATGTCCCCACCACAACTGACGGCTGATGCACCAGTCCTTGAGATTTTCCATCCAGTGGCGGTAGGTATTTTTGTATTTTGCAGGATAGAACTTTATGTCGTCGTTCATAACAGCATCGAGGGCGGGCTTTGCAAGGTCCTGCATCTTGAGGAACCACTGCATAGAAAGTTTTGGCTCGATGGCGACATTTGTGCGTTCCGAGTAGCCGACCTTATTGGTGTAGTTTTCAACCTTTTCGAGAAGTCCAGCATTCTGCAAGTCGATTTCTATCTGCTTGCGAACAGCAAAACGGTCCATACCTATATATAAGCCTGCGGCCTCACTCAAAGTTCCATCGTCATTGAAGATGTCGATGCTTTCGAGGTTGTACTTTTCGCCAAGCATATAGTCGTTGACATCGTGAGCAGGTGTAACTTTCAGACAACCAGTACCAAACTCTATGTCAACATATTCGTCTTCTATAACAGGGATAACGCGGTTTACGAGCGGAACAATAACTTTCTTGCCTTTCAGGTGGGCGTTCTTCGGGTCGTTGGGATTGATACACATTGCAGTATCGCCCATTATGGTTTCGGGACGAGTTGTTGCAACGATTGCGTAGCCATCTTCGCCTTCAATCTTATATCTCAGGTAATAAAGTTTTCCGTTCTGCTCCTTGTAAACTACTTCCTCATCCGACAAAGCCGTCTTTGCCTGCGGGTCCCAATTCACCATGCGTACACCACGGTAAATCAAGCCTTTCTCATACAAATCGCAGAAAACCTTAATAACGCTCTTCGAACGTTTTTCGTCCATTGTGAAAGCGGTGCGGTCCCAGTCGCACGAAGCACCGAGTTTGCGAAGTTGTTGAAGGATGATGCCACCATGTTCGTGAGTCCAGTCCCAAGCGTGCTTCAAGAATTCCTCGCGGCTAAGGTCAGTTTTCTTTATGCCTTGCTGAGCAAGTTTGTTGACAACTTTTGCCTCTGTTGCTATGGAAGCGTGGTCTGTACCTGGAACCCAGATTGCATTCTTGCCAGTCATTCTGGCGCGGCGCACAAGAATATCCTGGATTGTATTGTTAAGCATGTGACCCATGTGCAAAATTCCGGTAACATTTGGCGGAGGAATCACAACAACATAAGGTTCGCGTCCATCTGGTTCCGAATGGAAGAACTTATGTTCAGTCCAGTAGTCGTACCATTTCTTCTCTATCTCCTGCGGTTCGTATTTGGCAGATAATTCCATATTGAATGTTTTTTTCGTTTTAAAAAGTTCGCAAAGTTACGATTTTTAAAGGTTGGATGAAATATTTTTTTTGATTTGGCAAGTCACATGTATTATATACATGACTAAAAAAGGAAAGACAATATACGATTTACAAAAATAAATTACCTTTGCAATCAATAATGTAAGAATATGAAAGTAAAATTTATAGTTTTATTGTCCGTAGCGGTTATATTGCTTTGCGATGGATGTACTGATAACAAAAAGGATATTGAAATAAAGTATATTTCATATAATATTCGCAACAGTCGTGCCAACGATGGCGACAATGCCTGGGATATTCGCAAACCGGCAACTAAGGAAATGATAGAGAAAGAACAACCAGATATTTTTGGACTGCAAGAAGCATACATTGAACAATTGTGGTATATTGACAAAAATTTCCCGAACTACAACAGAGTAGGTGTCGGACGCGACGATGGCAAGGAAGATGGAGAATTCATGGCGGTATATTATCGCAACGATAAGTTCAAGGTAGTTGACAACGGTGATTTCTGGCTTTCGGAAACACCTGACAGCTGTTCATTTGGCTGGGACGCAGCCTGCCGTAGAATTGTTACCTGGGCTAAACTCAAAGAGTTGGACAGCAAAAAGGTTTTTTATGTGTTTAACACACACCTTGACCATATCGGAGAAGTTGCAAGAGAGCAGTCGATTTTGCTGATTATAAAAAAGATAAACAAGATTGTTCATAAGAAAAAAATACCAGTCTTTCTGTCTGGGGATTTTAATTCCAACGTTAGTTCGCATATTTTTGACCCACTGAAAGCAGAAATGAAAGATAGTCGCACAATATTGCCAGAATCAGAATGGGTGCCTACTTTTAATAATTATGGTAACGGTGACGATGCTTTAATCGATTATATATTCTACAAAAATGCTGAAGTGCTGGATTTCAAAACATTGAATGGGAATTACGGAAAACCGTATATTTCTGACCATTATCCTATTATGGCAACATTTAAAATGTAACGACACAATACGCTGCGCCCTACAAGATGCAAAACAGCAGCAACCATCCGAAACGGTTTCAAACAACTTTTAGCCCAACGCAGTCAAATCATCAAATCAATCGTAAATCGTACTTCGTAAATCGTAAATTTTATTTATCTTTGAAGCCTAAAATTTTACGCGATGAAGAAAACATTTTTAATATTGGTAGCATTGTCGGTATCGGCATTTGTAATGGCACAAAACATTGACATTGAGACAGTTCTTGTCAAAGGTGGAAAATTCAACACTGGTAGCAACGAAATGAAATCATCAAACCAGATTACCATTGAGGACTTCTACATTGGCAAATTTGAGATTACTCAGGAGCAATGGCGCGAAGTAATGGGTACAAATCCTAGTTATTTCAAGGATTGCGACTCTTGCCCAGTTGAGCGCGTAAGTGCCGAGGATGTCAACAAGTTCATCGAAACCTTGAACAAGAAGACTGGCAAAAAGTATCGTCTGCCATCTGAGGCGGAATGGGAATATGCAGCTCGTGGTGGTGTTCTGAAACCGCAGAAAAACTCCAAGTACGCTGGTAGCAACGACATCGACGAAGTTGCATGGTACGACAAGAACAGCGATGGCAAAACCCATCAAGTGGGCACCAAGAAACCCAACGAACTCGGCATTTACGACATGAGCGGAAACGTTTACGAATGGTGCCGCAACGAACTCAAAAATCCACAGGGCGAAGTTATTGGCTACAGCTATGTACTTCGCGGTGGAAGTTGCGCAGTCAACTCAAATTTCTGCATGATTTCATTCCGTAGCGATTTTTCGTTGGGAATCAAGTATTTCAACTACGGTTTCAGAGTTGTTTTGGAAAAATAACGCAAAATGAAGAATTACAATCTGCTTTTTGCAGTAATAATCTGCTTGATTTTTGCTTGCGCATGCCACAACGAGGAAAAACCAGATGGCGCTAACCACGAGATGAACCTCTGCAACACGGAATTTGTCTTCGTAGAAGGCGGAACATTCACAATGGGATGCACCGAAGAACAGAGCAACGACTGCTACAACGACGAAAAGCCCGCCCATGAGGAAACAGTAAAGGACTTCTACATTGGCAAATACGAGGTTACCGTTGAACAGTTTGCAAAATTCATTGAAGAAACTGGCTACAAGACCGATGCCGAAAAGTCGGATTCGAGCCTGATATGTGCCGACGGAACAAAATCGTACAAGAAAGGTGTCAACTGGCGTTTCAATTCGCAGGGCACTCTTTACGACAAGCAGGAATACGACCATCCCGTAGCACATGTAAGCTGGAACGATGCCAAGGAATACTGCAAGTGGTTCAGCGAAAAGAGCGGAAACGAAGTTCGCCTACCTACCGAAACCGAATGGGAATATGCAGCAAGAGGTGGAAACTTATCGCGTGGCACCAAATATTCGGGTAGCAATGTCATAACCGAAGTCGCTTGGTACGATGCCAACAGCGACTATGCAACCCAAGCGGTTGGCAAGAAAAAAGCCAACGAACTCGGCATTTACGACATGAGCGGAAACGTTTACGAATGGTGCAGCACCTGGTACAGTAACTTCGGTAGCGAAGCTTCGGATGTAAACGATGAGATTGAAAACAAATATATCGTTGTCCGTGGCGGAAGCTCATTCCTAAACGAAAAGTTTAGCCGCGTGTCGTACCGCTACTCGCGCACACCAAGCACATGCGGTGGCCCTTACGGATTCAGACTTGCAATGACAGCAGAATAATATGACAGACATTCCTATAATATTCATGGGCACGCCCGAATTTGCGGTCACATCGCTGAAAACCTTGCTCGACAAGGGCTACAATGTGAAAGCAGTGGTTACCACTCCTGACAAACCAGCAGGACGAGGCAAAAACATACAATTTTCGGATGTGAAGAAATTTGCACTCGAACACAATTTGCCAATTCTCCAGCCCGAAAAACTGAAATCTCCCGAATTTCTTGCACAACTCAAGGAAATAAATGCTGATTTGTTTGTGGTCGTTGCATTCCGTATGCTTCCTAAGGAAGTGTGGGCAATGCCAAAGCGCGGAACCATAAACCTTCATGCGGCTCTCCTACCCGACTATCGTGGTGCAGCTCCTATAAACCACGCCATAATCAACGGCGAAACCGAAACTGGCATTACAACTTTCTACATCGATGAGCAAATCGATACCGGTAAAATCATAATGCAGGAGAAATGCCCAATCGAACCAAAGGACAACATCGGAACTTTGTACGACAAACTGATGTACATTGGTGCCGAAGCCGTTTGCAAGACCGTTGACATAATTGCCGAAGGGAACGTAAATGCTATTGAACAAGATTCCATTCGTACAGAAGGTTTGCACCCAGCGCCAAAAATCACAAAGGAGTTCTGCCAGATAAACTGGAATGCAAAAGCGGTTGACATTCACAATCTTATACGCGGACTTTCGCCATATCCTGCTGCATGGTGCTACCTGAAAGACGAGATAACAGCAAAGATATTTACATCTTTGTATAGCATTGAAAAACACAACCTTGCAGCAGGTACATTCGTCTCCGACAACAAGTCATTCCTGAAAGTTGCAACACCTGATGGCTTCGTTTCAATTCTCGAACTGCAAATGCAAGGCAAAAAACGTATGGCAATCAAGGATTTCCTCAACGGATTCAAATTTAACACCGAAAAATAATGGGACGCTACTTGGCATTGGACATAGGACGCAAAAAGACAGGAGTCGCAGTAACCGACCCCAGCAGAATCATTGCCACTGCCTTGGATACCGTTCCTTCTGGCGAATTGGAAAAGTTCCTTACCGACTACTTAGCCAAAAATGATGTCGAGAAGATAATCTACGGACAACCAACGCAGATGGATAATTCACCATCCGAATCAATGCAATACATTACGCCGATACTCAACCGTCTGAAAAAAGTCTTTCCAAACTTGACTTTCATCCCTATCGATGAGCGTTTTACCTCAAAAATGGCATTTCAGGCAATGATAGACGGCGGAACAACAAAAAAACAGCGGCGCGACAAGACAATGGTCGATAAAATCAGTGCGACCATAATACTTCAATCATACATGGAACAAGAAAAATTTTCAAAACTATGATACTTCCAATACTTTTATACGGCAACCCGATTCTTAGGAAAAAATCAGAGGATATTGACAAGGATTATCCTGAAATAAAGCAACTTATCGAAAATATGTTCGAAACGATGTACCACTCGCGAGGCGTAGGACTTGCCGCACCGCAGATTGGTCTCAACATAAACCTGCTTGTAATTGACGCATCGCCATTTGCCGATGATGACCCGATTTGCAAGGATTTCAAGCGAGTGATGATAAATCCAGAGGTAACATTCGAAGGAACCAAGAAGATTGTTTTCGAAGAAGGTTGCCTGAGCGTTCCCGACATTCACGAGGAAGTCTCCCGCTACAACGATATATCAGTAACCTATCTTAACGAAAACTTTGAGGAAGTAAGCGAAAAGTTGTCTGGCAACAGGGCTGTAATTGTGCAACACGAATTCGACCATCTGCAAGGCATAGTCTTCTGCGACAAGATAAACCCAATCCGCAAGCGCTTCCTCAAAGGTCGCCTAAACGACATTTCACGCGGAAAGGTAAAAACTAGCTATAGAGTCAAGATGAATTGACGATTTTAGATTTTTGATTTACGATTGTCTGTCTTGAGAGAAAATTATTTATACCTCACAACTTCCCAATATCCGCCTCTATCTGCACCTACACGACGGATTACACCTTGAGATTTTAGTTGTTTGAGCTGCCATTCAACACCTTTTACTGTTATACCTAACATTTTTGATAATTCATTAGCAGTAATAGATGGATTTTGTCCGATGGACATAACAATCTTCTCCCTAGTTTTCTCCCTAGTTTCTTTCGATTTCTCCCTAGTTTTTTCTACTGCTTTATCTTTAAGACCTTCGGGGGCATCCTCTTCATCTGACATTGAAAGAATATACTGGTCGATATCTGTTTGCAAATGCCGCGCATGAAGCTGAGTCATGCAGTCAATGAAAATACTTATATCATTGTTTTCCCGAGAATCAATAAGAGCTTGTATGTATTGGGATTTATCATCTTTCAGAACTTTGGATGGAATTACATCAAACTCCATCTGTATTAGGTTCATTAGCAGTCGACTAGTTCTCCCATTGCCATCCGCCCAAGGGTGAATAGTCACCAATTCGTAATGCGCCCAAAAACTTAGGTCATATACAGATAGAATATCCGATGCATCAATGGTTTTGCGTTGTTTGTTAAGTTTTTCACAGAACTCTGCCAACCGAGCAGGGACTTTTTGATAAGACATATACGACTTGCCACCAAACCCTGCGGTTACATTCAGCTTACGCAACTCACCTTTGGCAGCAGAGAAATTTCCTCCAATGGAATGGTATTCGCTCCCAGTATGAGCCATAACCTTTGCTGCTAATGTAACGAGCCAATCCACAGTAATAGGCTTATGCCCTTTAATCCACTGCATTCCATACTCGTAAGCAGCTTTCAAATCAAGGTTCATCATTTGCTCGGCAATTGTGCGCTTGCTACTGGTTATGCCCTCATCGAACAACAATTGAGCTTCAACCTCAGTAACTGTAGAACCTTCGATTGCTGTGGAATGCGTAATAATGGAGTACAAGTAAAACTTATCGTAATCAAGTTGTTCCCTGATTCCTAAGCGATTATATTCATTCAATATGTCAATTAAATTCCGCATCCAAATTGATAACTTTTTTACAAACCCCAAGTTTCCTTGTCCAGGCTTCTGTATTGAATAGCCTCTGCTATGTGAGCAGGTTGAATGTCTTCGCTATGTTCTAGGTCGGCAATTGTTCTCGCTACCTTTACTATGCGGTCGTAGGCACGAGCAGAAAGATGAAGCCTGTCCATTGCGGTCTTGAGCAACGAAATGCAAGTACTATCAAGTTTGCAGAACTCGCGTATCTGCTTGGATGACATCTGTGCGTTGCAATAAATTTTCTTGCTCTTGGCAAATCGCTTTGCCTGAACCTTGCGGGCTTCTATCACACGCTTTTGTATGTCGGCACTATGCTCGGCAGGCTGAGTGTCGGCAAGTTTCTCAAACTTCACAGGTGTAACTTCCAAATGTATGTCAATACGGTCAAGCAACGGACCCGAAATCCTGCTCATGTATTTCTGAACAGCCATTGGCGTACATGTGCATTCCTTGTCGGGGTGGTTGTAGTAACCGCATGGGCAAGGATTCATCGAAGCCACAAGCATAAGGCTTGCAGGATATTCTACGGTGAATTTTGCTCGTGAAATAGTTACAATCCTGTCCTCCAACGGCTGACGCATAACTTCAAGAACCGTGCGCTTGAATTCAGGTAGCTCATCTAGAAAAAGTACCCCATTGTGCGCAAGTGAAATTTCCCCAGGTTGCGGATATGTTCCACCACCAACCAAAGCGACATCCGAAATTGTATGATGTGGCGAACGGAATGGACGGCGCAGCATCAGCGAACAACCTGCCTCAGTTTTACCAGCGACGGAATGTATTTTTGTAGTTTCAATCGCTTCATCAAGGCTAAGTGGCGGAAGTATAGACGGGATTCGCTTTGCAAGCATTGTCTTTCCCGATCCTGGAGGACCTATCATTATAATATTGTGTCCGCCTGCAGCTGCAATTTCGAGGGCACGTTTCACATTCTCCTGACCTTTCACATCGGCAAAGTCCAAATCGTTATCGGAAAGCGACTTCTGGAACTCTGCTTCGAGGTCAACGATAACTTGTTCCAAATCACGGCTACCATTAAGAAAATCTACAGTTTCATTAATGTTATGCACGCCATACACCTTTATTCCGTCAACAACTGCTGCCTCCAAAGTGTTTTCCACAGGAAGAATAATTCCATCGAATCCTGCTTCTTTGGCATTTATGGCAATTGGCAATGCACCTTTTATCGGCTTAACGCTACCATCCAGCGAAAGTTCGCCCATTATCATATACTTATCAAGCAAATCAGACAACATTTGTTCCGATGCGGCAAGTACGCCAATAGCCATTGGCAGGTCGTATGATGCACCTTCCTTGCGCATGTCGGCAGGAGCCATATTAATGACAATTCGGCGACCCGGCCACCTATACCCATTGTTATTCAATGCACTTATCATTCGTTGCTCACTTTCCTTTATAGCATTGTCTGGCAGTCCTACAAGGAAAAACTTTGCCCCATTGGAAACATTCACCTCAATAGTGATTGTCTGCGCATTGATGCCATCTACGGCACTACCGAAAGTCTTTACAAGCATGACTACTTTTCCTTTATTATGAACGAATAAACCGGAAAATGGTCGCTATAGCCAGACTGATATGTTGTGCCAACGTATGTACGCAGCGGATAGCCTTTGTAACGACCCTCTTTCTGCGTGAGGAACGACTTGTTGAACACATGGCTTGCATAGTGCACGTATGTTGACCTGTCACTACTTACGAATGCCGGCGAGAAAATCATCTGGTCGAAAAGATTCCATCTGTCGCCGTATGCCAACGAGCCAATTCCCTTGCGGTAAAGCTCCTCCATCGGGTCGTAGAGTTTGCCGTCTTTTACATCTTCTTTCTTAGCAACGGTTTTGCAGTAATCCTTCAAACTCTTGTTGATTGGGTCGTCGTTGAGGTCGCCCATAGCGATTATCTTGGCGTTGGGATTTATTGCCATGATAGAGTCGAAGATTTGACGAGTAGTAGTTGCCGCCTCGGCACGGCGTGGCAAACTGCGCTTTTCGCCACCCAAGCGCGACGGCCAGTGAAGTACTATGAAATGCATCTCCTCGCCATCATAAATTCCCGAAACGACAATCTGGTCACGAGTAACAAAGCCTTCCTGCTCTGAAACTACTCGGTGCATACGCACATTGGTAACCTTGAAATATTCGGGACGGTACAACAAGGCACAATCAACACCACGACGGTCGGGACCATCGATATGCACAACCTTGTAGTTGAACGGCTTCATTGCCTCGCAGTTTACAAGGTCATTGAGGGGTGTAATATTTTCCACCTCGCTCACACCCACAATCATAGGAGCAGTACCAGTGACATCGGCGCCAAGTTGGACAATAACGCCACCCATGCGGTCAATCTTGGAGAAATACTTTTCGGTATTCCAATTCTTCGGGCCTTCGGGAGTAAATTCCACATCGTTGGCACCTGGAAGCGTGTCGAAAAGGTTTTCAAGGTTGTAAAAAGCGATTGTACCTATCTTGTATTCCTTTTTCTCCTGTGCGTTAAGGCATAGAGCAAAAGCAATTATGAATGCGAGTGGCAATAATATTCTTCTCATAAACAGAAATTTTCGTAATTGAGTGCAAAGATAATCAAATCGCAAATGCAATGCGCAATAGGCATTAGAAAAAATGATTATTGTCAAAATAACAAAAAATAGCAGCCGACCTGCCGTAAGCATTAATTTTAGCATACTATATCCGCATTACAAATGCTGATATTCAAGCTCTTCGGAGTGCCGCTCATGCAGCGAGCTAAAGGTTACAAATCCGAAACGACAAGACAATCACATCTCTTTATTTTCTTCCCATCGTAATGGATTTTCCATTATGTAATTTGCAATCATGGCATATTCGATGCCGTCGCGAATGATGTGTTCATAATAATTGCGTTGCCATACGGACACGCCTTGGGTTTGACGCAATTCATTGATTTTGCGCGATGAAAATGTTTTCAATGCACGAACAATTTCGGGAAAACCATGTTTTGTGGGTGGTTGTTCCGCATGTGTAGGGGCAGGTTTGAAACCTGCCCCTACAATGCGCCCAATGCGGTCATTATCAATTTGTATTATCGCGTGGAAATGGTCGGGCATCACAATATGTTCGTGCAAAACAACATTCGGATAATGCGACGGCAAACCGTTCCATACGGATTCCAAAATTTCGCCATATTCATTTACGTTCATTTTGCCATTGGCAATCTCACCGAACAGACATTCCCTGTCTTTGGTGCATATTGTTACATAATACAATCCGTTTTGTGAATAATCGTATTCCTTCAGGCGGATTGTTCTGCGATGGTGCATGTTCGGGTCGAATGGCATAAATGCATATTATTTGTTGCAAATGTAATCAAAAAACGAAAAAGGGCATTCCGAACATTCATTTTTCGTGGAAAATGACAAATAATGGGGACAGGTGCGGTTGTATATTTGTAGGGGCAGGTTTGAAACCTACCCCTACAATATACCGCAAAATTTCGTTTTTTTTGTGTACAAACAGCAGCCAACCATCGCCGACTGCTGTTTATTATTCAAAGATTTTGATAGTTCAACAATCTAATAATTATCCATTTATCTTTTCGATTGGTTCTTCCTCTGTATCTTTCTTTTTGTAGCGGTATTTAACGTACAACATGCTGAAATAGCGTGCACGTTGTCTTGATAGGAAGATAATTGCAAACATTACTCCTACAGCCCAGCAATTACAAAAACAAGCGGCCACAATTAAAGAAATAAGAGCTGCACACCCCACCGCTTTGAAGAAATCTGACAAGACATAGTACCGTATTGTCATTTCTGTTTTTGCGATCTTGACAAGGTCTCCGTCCTTATCTTTTCTTACTATTTTCTGCCCTGATATTCTGACTGACAATAACAAGAAGAACAAAAACTTACATTTTTCAAATATTTTCTCATACCATTCCATACGTAACCTATATGCAGCAATCCTATAGTGTTTGTCGCTATATTTAGACAAAATAGAATCATTATTTGCTTTTTTCTGCCCTTTTTCTTGTTTACGACGGAAACATTTGACACGAAAAATAAACACCCATTTGGGGATTGCTACTAACAAGAACCTATTTATTGCATGAATAAAGTGCCCTTCCAGATATAAAACAGGAATAGCTGCCAAAGACCAGATCAACTCGTTATTAAAATCATATTCCCACCATTTGTCTGGCAAAACAGGAAACAGAGCCGCCAATAGGAAAACATTAAAAATTACTCCCGTAAAAATGTGCGCCACATAATCGCGGTATGTTAGTTTTCCTTCAAAATCTGTACTCATAATTTAAAATCAACAATTAATATTTTGTTTATTACCTCATTACACTATTTTATCCTTTCCACAAAAACTGCTAATCGGCGATGCAACAACTTGTGCGCCACGCGCTACCTCCTGCTCCACCGCCGATTTTGCCAGTATTGCCATTCTCGCTTCTCCAGTCTTACAATGGTTAGTTCTGAGACACGCAGACAGGACGCACGGATAGTCCAGCGTAGCGGCTGCCGTAGGTCATGCTGCAACCGTCCGAATAGAAGCGGAGGTACCACGCGTAGTACGGATAGTCCGAGTAGAGCGAACTCGACCAGTAGTAGCCGTAGGAACCGGCAGTGTTGGGATCACTATCGAAGCGGTAGCCAGCAGCGGGCAGGAAGATAGAGTTGCCGTTTGGTCCGGTGAACAAGCGTCCGTTTACACCGTTCTGGGTTGTCCAAGTTACCGTGCAATTGTCAACCAATTCCTGCATTTCTGCACTTGTCGGCATACGCCAGCCAGAACCCCAGTTGGCTGTGGCGGCATCTCTATTGGAGGGAAGTGTGGTCGGATTGTCGGAATAAGTATAGGTACTGCTGTTGTAAGTGGTCTTTGTAGTGGTTTCACCCCAAGCATAGTAGTTGCCGTATGCAGTAGGTGTGCTTGCGCCCACATTGCAGGTTGCCCAGCGTGTTCCGCTCGGCAAGCCGAGGTCAACCCATGCGTGTCCGTTAAGTGTGCCTGTAGTTGCAGAAGTTTCTGTTGTAAACGACATAACATCTCCGTATGCCGTTCCTGCAGTATTGGTTGCGTATGCCTTATAATAATAGGTGGTACTTGAGCTAAGGCCAGTCAATGTCTTGGTGAAACTGCCAGTTCCGCTGCCGCTCTGCACACTTTGAGTGAGGTTGTTGGCATCTGTTCCGTACATA
>JAFZLK010000093.1 GCA_017551515.1 Bacteroidales bacterium
AACGTTATAAGTCAGTTGTTATCATACTCTTATATACGTATGCTGATTATAGGGCTTGTCATTCCGAAAACCAGATTGAACCTGCGATACGGAACGGGGAGCTGTGTGAAATCGGTTGTCCGGAATCTGCTAACGTATTGTTGTGGAACAGATTCCGTACAGACAGGCTCACTCGACACGTACCTTAGTCGGTTCGCTTTGTCTTACGGAATGACCTAATGGGTGGTTTAGCGGACACCAATAAAATTGTTTCCTTGATAAACATTTGGCAAATCGTAAAAAACAAGGCGGAAACCTTTTGAATTTCCGCCTCATTACTATGATTCTGTTTTCCTTTTATATACTAACTTACAGCACATCGTCTTCATCCCAAATTATTGTTGCGCCACTCGTAACTAACAACCGAGCCTATTTGTTATTACTGATTTCTTTGCAATTCAAGGAAAATTTCATCCACAATATATGCATCACCCATATTATGCAGATGGTACATCTTGTTGCTCAGATAAGTATATGTATCTGAATTGTAAAAGACATCCAAAGCACGCTCATGTCCAACACCAAGCCGTTCTGCCAGCAATGAAACTATACGTGCATATTTCATTTGCATAAGCGTTTCGTTAATCAAAGGATTATTTTTCATTGCATAACTCCTTTCCAATTTCAACCGAGCAGACAAAACGCAAATATTGGTCGATAATTATTTGATTATGAATACAAATCTGATTATTGGGCTTTTCATATTGCAAACGAGCCAACGCTTCTCCCTTTGAAATCAGTTCCGATATATATAATTCAATAGTATTGAAAATGCGGTCATTGGCAATACCACCTTCTACAACATCATATTTGTTCCATTCGTTACCGCCTTTACGATTGGATATGACAAAATCCAACCACTTTTCATCATAGTTCTCAAAAACAAGATACCGAATACCAGCTTCGAATACCTTTTCCTTATTAAAGTCATAAACGTTTAGCAACTGGGTTTTGCCAGAATTTAACGGGCGCGATGCCCACGAAATAGCCTGTTCTTCCAAGTCAGTAACATAAAATCCACATCCGAAGTCAAGATTATTTCTGCCCGCACCAACTAAGGGTTTCTCTACAACTGCCGTTGAACCATGATAAACTTTCATAATGCACCTCCTTTTGTTTTCACAAAATCCTTATTATGAATGCTTATATACTGAATGACTTCATCTACTATATAGTCCTTGCCCTGTGTGTGCAGTGCCGTGTAGCTTGGATAAAGGAAATCGGAGATTCCGTTACTACGTTGCAGTTCGTGATAGACCTGCGTACCAGAAATTCCCAATCTGGCAGCAGTATTCTCTATGCAAAAAATGACAAATTCCGTTTCTCTCTGCGATTGACTCATTATAATTATGTTTTGTCGCACAAAAATAAGAATTATTTTAGGAAATCCTTCTCAAAACTTTATGAAACGTAATCCTCAAAAAGTAACTTCTTTCTGGGATAAGCATAATACAAGAACGGTATAACCTACCTGCCTGTATATATGGTTGCGTTGATGTAAAAAAACAGCAGCCGACATTTGCCGGCTGCCGTAAATCGTTACTGTAAAAAACAATACCCGGCAGTTTGATTGCTCAGGGACTGTCGGGACTTAACAGTGCAAAGATATATACATTTATCGAATCTGCAAACATTTTTCAGAAAAAATATTTTATATCTGCATAATTTTATTACAAACCGCAGAAACATGAACTATTCCATACAACAAATCTTTCGTATTTATTGACATCCATTGAAACAGTCTAATTATGCTTGCATAACATTCCCTAGCACCTTGCGTATCTATGATGGCTGGTCTTGCATTTCCAAAACATACCGGTTCATGATGCGCAATTCTATTCCTAAAATTATTTATCTTATCCAACTCATTATATACAAAGGTGTTATCATAATGGCTTGATTGAGTAGATTTAGGTTTGTCGGGAAAAATATTCAAAAGACAACGTCCTGTCAAACGATATTGCACATTATTGAACATATATTTCCAAACGCCAAATTCCATCTCAGCCAACAATTTACAATGGGAGTATCTATTACATCGCGCCAATCCCTCGTACGCTTTCTTTATGATCTTTTTTGTGCCATCCACACGAGAATCCGTATCGAATACACCTCCTGGCAATATAAAATCGCGCAACCAATTATCGCCATATAATTTTTTCATTTCCACATCAATTCGGTTCCGTAGGGTTACTTCAAACATACTGACAAGGACAAACATTTCCTGCGAAAGCCGCAAGTTGCTTCTATATAGGAACATTGCCCGTTTTGTATCATGCTAACATGCTTCAACATACTTGTTCATCCTTTCTGGGGAAATAATATCTTCAAAGTCTGTGTATTTCATTCCAATCAATATGCAAATTTAATCGTACAAAGATAATTCTTATTGGATAAAATAAGCATATATCAATAATAAGAAACATACAAAAAACAGCAGCCGACATTTGCCGACTGCTGTAAATATTTCCGCATTATAAATGCTGATATTCAAACTTTTCTGAGTGCAAATTCGAAACGACTAGAGTAAACAATGGGAGGTATAGTTTATAAGGAATAATGGTAAATCTTCATTGAACTCTTGTCTTCTGTTATGATGACAGGATGGCAACCTTGATTCTGAATCTTTAACAGAGTCTCAATATCGGGATGATTATATGAGTTAGTATTTCCGACCGAAACAATTCCATTAATCGGATTTACGTATAGTTTTTTATCATAGTTGTTTTTGGAACCATGATGCGAAACTTGAATGGTGGCTATTCCTTTCCAATAGTTGTTGAAAAAGGCGATCAGATTATCAATGTTGTTTAGCGGTTCAAAATCACCCGTATAGAGGATATTGGGATTGCAACAGTATGAGGTCGAATTTGAAGTATCAACGCAATGTTGGTTGTCGCAATCTGATAGTCGTTTGCATTGATTATTCGCAATCTTTTCCAATGTGCCGGAATAAAGAGTCATTGAATAACTATTATGCTCCTTCCCCAATACGTTTTCGTAAATATTTTTGCATTCATTAACATTGCGTTTTGCAATTGAAGAGCAAATATCCTCAACCGACAGGCCTGTTATTCCAAATGCATCTTTCAATTCATCAATATTTGTTTGCGGCACTACTGAATTGCAGGGAATGTATAGCCATTCGTTGAAATATAGCATGGTAGTTCTGGGAAGAATTTTTATATCGGACAATTTCACAGGCACTCTTTGGTCCCAGTCCCATGCATTAAGTTCATTTTGGTTGCTTTGGGGGAAAGATACATTAACAGGTGTTGATACAACAGCATTATTATTGGCATACCCCACTTGAATTATATTTGTTAACCATGTTTTTGCTGTACCTATTATTTGATTATACAATTTTATCAAGAAAGAGTTGACTGATTTGGTGTACTCCGACATGCAATGGTTATAAATCAGCGCCTCAATTAGAATATCTTCGGTTAACAGAGGCAAAAACAGATATTTCACCTCTGCATTTTTAAGAAGGTACTCTAGACCACTGATATGATCTGCATGAAAATGAGAGATAAAAACAGCCTCTATTTTCTTTTTAGAACCACCTTCGGGGAGGAAACTTTTCAAGTATTTTCCCATCTTGTTTTTGCCCCCATTAAACCCTCCGCAATCGTAAACGAAAGTTGCTTCTTGTTCTCCATTGGAAAAGGTTTCCGAGTAAAAACCTCCTTGCCCGACAGGATGAATAATACGTGTTAATTTCATAATATTGAATTGTTAAAATGATATTGTATCTTAATCCTTTCCACAAAAACTGCTAATCGGCGATGCAACAACTTGTGCGCCACGCGCTACCTCCTGCTCCACCGCCGATTTTGCCAGTATTGCCATTCTTGCTTCTCCTGTCTTTCAATGGTTAGTTCTGGGACAGGCAAACGGCACGAACAGATTGCCCATAGAAGCGGAGTAAGTCGGACATGCCGCAAGCGCTCGAAGAGATCCAAAGGGGCCACGCGCGGGAAGCATCGTCCGAGTAGCGCGACGACGACCAGTATAAGCCGGAAGAACCAGCATAGTAGAGACTACTGCCACGGTAGTGGCCAGCAGCGGGCAGGAAGATTGAGTTGCCGTTGGGTCCGGTGAACAGGCTTCCGTTTACTCCGTTCTGGGTCGTCCAAGTCATGGTGCAGTTGGTGTTCAGTTCCTCCATTTCCGCTTTTGTCGGCATTCTCCAGCCACTACCCCAGTTGGCGGTGGCGGCATCTCTATTGGAGGGAAGTGTGGTTGGATTGCCTGTGTATGTATAGTTATTATCCATATATGAACTCTTGGTGGTGGTTTCTCCCCATGCGTAATAGTTACCATACCCTTCAGGTGTATCGGAACCTACATTGCAGGTAGCCCAGCGTGTTCCGCTCGGCAAGCCGAGGTCAACCCATTCGTGCCCGTTAAGTGTGCCTGTAGTTGCAGAAGTTTCTGTTGTAAACGACATAACATCTCCGTATGCTGTTCCTGCAGTATTGGTTGCGTATGCCTTATAATAATAGGTGGTACTTGAGCTAAGGCCAGTCAATGTCTTGGTGAAACTGCCAGTTCCGCTGCCGCTCTGCACACTTTGAGTGAGGTTGTTGGCATCTGTTCCGTACATA
>JAFZLK010000094.1 GCA_017551515.1 Bacteroidales bacterium
GCAGCGGCAAAGGTGACATTCAATGGTACCGAAACATACAATGAAATATCTAGTGACTTTACCCTTGCAAGCGGACTTACAGGATGGACAAGTAACAATACCAGACTAATAAGTGTGTCGGGAACTTCTGCAAGATTGACACATTTAGACCCCTACGGCACTGTTGTACTTACTGCAACATTAAGCGGACTTGAAGGCATCGAATACCAAAAGAAAGTACTTACAAGTGATTTAGGTGTAAATCCTTACGACATTACAAATGAAGCAGACTTAATCGCATTCAGCACTGCTGTAAATTCAGGACTTGATGGTTCGTACAAAGGTCTGATGAATATGGACGGTTACTGCGGAAAAACATTTTATCTTAGAGATAACATTACAATAACTGCTTCTAATTGGACACCAATAGGAACCTCAACAAACCCATTCCGTGGCAATTTTGAAGGCAACAACTACACAATTAGCGATCTTAACGCAAATCATCCATCTGATTCATACGTGGGACTTTTTGGTTACATACAGTCAAGTTGTACCAGTGGAGGCATAAAAAATCTTATAGTAGAAGGTGATATTAAGGGCTACCAATATGTTGGTGGTATAGTTGGATTGGGCAAGGGATTAAATTCCTCCACCTATTTTGTAATTGAAAACTGCCACTTCAAAGGAGCTGTTACAGCTTCCGGTTCATATTCAGGAGGTATTTCCGGATACATTGGCGTATATTCAAAAGCACAATACTGTACAGCATCCGGTTCTATAACAAGTACAGGTTCCTATGTCGGTGGTATTACAGGTAGAAGTAGCGGTGATGGAAACTCAAGTTTTTCGACTTTCTGTACTTGTGCTCGCGACAGCGTTTTAAATTGCGCTAACAATGCTATAGTTAAAGGTTCAAGCCATGTTGGTGGCATTTGCGGTTACAACTATATGTCGGAAGTAAGGTACTGCCTAAATGCAGGAGAAGTTATCACTAGCAGTGGTACAGCAACTTCAATAGGTGGAATAGTGGGTACTAACGACATATACAGAGGATATGTAGCACAATGCCTCAATGTATATGGTTTCAATGCAAAGGAAGGTAATATCATAGGTGTTGACAATGATACCATAACCGCTTCTTGCTGTCCAGAGAGAGGATTAACCTCAAATAATAACTATTACGACTTGCAGATGTGTGCATTAGGACTCGAAACTGCATCAAATGGAACAGGTAAACTTACATCGGAACTTGTATCTGCAAATGGAACTAAACCAGCAGGACTATCAACATTCACAGATGCAAAATGGCAATTCAAGGCCGGCTATTATCCTATTCCTATTCCTGACAGTTACACCATTGCACAAACTCCTGCATTATTAGCAGCAACTCCTGTCCTGCTCGATGTCGATATTGCAGCAGAATTCGCAGACACCAACACAAACCAGTTGACTACACGCGACTTCAATGTTAATGTTTCAGATGGTCAAGTATGGGATGTTTCAGACCCAAGCAAGATTACAATCAATGGAAGCACAGGTGCCGCACACATCGAAAATCAGTTCATGCGACTGACACTTACAGCGACAATCGATGACTATTCAAAGCAAATATATATTGCAAACACCTCGTATGTACCACCTATTGCCATCCGTAGTCAAGATGACCTAAAAGCTTTGCGCGATGCAGTAAATAGTGGTAACAGCGGTATGTTAGAAGCCAGAGTGTACGACCCTGAAGAAAGAACTGTAACCTCTGAAACTGTCCAAGCATACAATATAAACGGATACAAGGGCGTTGACTTCTACTTGACTAGCGACATTGACGGACTTGAGAACAAAGACTGGGTTCCAATAGGAACAGCCTTACATCCATTCAAGGGCAATTTCCACGGACAAAACAAAAAAATTACTAATCTCCGTACAAATACCAGCTATGCAGGACTGTTTGGTTACATCGAAGAAAGTTCAATAGATAGCCTTACAATACAAGGAAAAGCCTATATTAACGCTCCCAATGGAACTATAACTAACGACAATAAAATAATCGGTTCTTCATACGTTGGAGGACTTGTAGGATTTGCAAAAAAATCTAACATTTTGCAATGCCATGTGGCTGCAATTGTTTACAATAGCGGTTCTTATACTGGCGGTATTTGCGGAAAAGCAGTCGCAACAACCATTAAGGAATGTGACTTCTGCGGAAAAGTAATTTCAAATACTGACTACGCCGGTGGTATATGCGGAAACGCAACAGGCGAAGGTGCAACTGGAACAAAGATTATTTCATGCACAAACGCTGCTTCGGTTTCTGGATCAAACTACATTGGCGGTATTGCCGGACTTTGCGACAATAATTCCGAAATTAAATTCTGCAACAACGGTGGAAACATATCTGCAACAACGGAAAACGCTGGCGGTATATGCGGAACCCTTAATGCATCGTCGGTAACATACTGCATTGCTACAGGTGGTGTAAACCAAGGCGAGCCAGTTGTCGGTTCTACAGAAGGTGATGTAACCATATCCAACTGCTACTTCGACAAGCAAAGATGTGTCCTTACAAATAGCAGGGCTTCTGTTTATGATAAATATACCTCGGAAATGCAGAGTACAGCACTACAAACGGCTCTCGGAACAGCAGAATGGATTTATACAACAAACCTATACCCTGTACCAAAGAAACTCAATGGACAAACCGGTGCAACCCTTGCTGTAGTTCCACTTACTCTTGATGAACGAGGCAACCCGTCAAATCATCAAACATATAGGTTAGTAAGCAAAAATTTCAACCTAGTAAGTATTTCAGGCGGAACATGGACAGCAAAATGTGCAGAAGGAACAACATATCTTAGGATATCCAGTGGAACACCCACCGTAACTGGCACCGAGAAAGACTGTGCAAACATTTTCCTCAAATACAACGACAACTACCACATAAAGACATTCTTCATACAGAACCCAGAAACTCTCGACCCAATTCCTATAAATTCACTTGCTGAATTTGTAAAGTTTAGGAACGCAGTCAATGCTGGAGAAAATGGTTCGTATAGAGGTATTGTAAACGAAGGTGGCTTTACTGGCAAAAATTTCCAACTTCAGACCGAAATTAATCTTTCTGACACTACAGCAGTAAATGTTAAAGATGATTTTCTACCAATAGGCTCATCGTCATTCCCATTCAAAGGAAACTTTGATGGTGATGGACACACAATCAGCAACTTGGTAATAAACGGCAATGGTTCTAACAATAATACACCTACATCATACAGAGCATTATTCGGATATGCTTTAGGTTCAACAATAGAGAACCTTAAAGTAGAAGGTAATGTTTCTGGAACATCTGATGTAGCAGGAATATGCTCATACATAAGAGGAGCAGAAGGCAGCAACTATGCAAACATCAGAAACTGCACATTTATTGGTACTGTAGAATCAACGTCATCCCGTACTGGTGGCATCTGCGGTAACGCAAACTACTACACTAATATAATCGCATGCGAAGTTGCTGGCTTGATTGCTGGAGGTGCAAATTATTCGGGAGGAATTGTAGGATATTCGGTTGGTACAGAAGAATATAGGAACTACATTGACTCCTGCATCAACATTGCAAATGTAGGTGGAACATCAAGCGTAGGCGGTATTTGCGGACAAGATTCTTACTGCGACATCAACCATTGTATTAATGGCGGTAATATCAGCGGTGCAAACTATAGCACTGGTGGTATAGTAGGTTACAACGGCGGATATATTTCACACTGCCTAAGCACGGGTAATACCAATATGGGTGGAGCAATTACAGGATACGGAACATCGTGTGTCAATAGTTTCTATGACAAAACCAAAACTTCTGTACTTGGTATAGCAAACAGCAGCAATGTCAGCAGCGACCCCGATGGAGCTGCAACAGGACTTACCCCACAACAACTTGTTGGAACTACGCCATCTGGTATTACTGGACTCAAATGGACAAGTACCTATTGGACATTTGCCGACGACCGCTATCCTGTACTTAAAGGACGCACCTCAGACATTGCAAATCTGTCTGCAATTCCTATTTATCTCAACGACCCAATAACATCACAGAGTTGGAACAATGTATTTGACGGATTCAGACTATCTTCTATTCCTTCTGGATATACTTGGAATAGTTCCGATCCTGATTACATCAACGTATCCGATCCTAACAATGTGATTGTCAACGGAGATGCTCACGAAGGGGAAATATGCAATTCAATATTAACAGTAACCAAAGATGGTATAACCAAAAAGTATATAATATCATCTCAAGACCCACCAACAGACCTTAACATAAATAACCTTACTGACCTTATCAATTTCCGCAACGCTGTAAACGACAGAAGAGATGGAAAATACAAGGGTGTTCTCAACACCAACGGTTTCTTAGGCATAACATTCCATATCACAGATGATATTGAAGTCGGCTCTGAACACTGGGAAGCAATTGGCAGCACGGCTGCGACATTCTTTGCAGGAAATCTTGACGGAGAAGACCATACCATTTCAAACTTGAATTACACAACTCCCGATTCTGAAACAAAATACTTCGGTGGCTTCATTGGAAAGATTTTTGGCGGTTACATACAAAATCTTACAGTAGAGATGCGTTCCGCAGGAACAGGAGTTCCAAACGTCACAAAGGAAAATGGATATTTCGGTGGCATTTGCGCATTTATAGAAGGTGTTGATAATGACAAGAGAAAGGGTATAATAGCTAATTGTTCCTTTGTCGGCGACTCAATATATCAAAATACGCAGAATAATGGTACTGGTGGTATATGTGGAAACGCAGCCGGCTATACAGAGATTACAAATTGCACCAATAGTGCAAGTATTACAGGTCGAAATAATACAGGCGGTATAGTTGGACGTATGGCAAACACAGCTCTTTCTGCTACATATATATCAAATTGTTCTAATGAAGGTAACATTGGCGTTGCTAGTGGTGGTGGAACTTATTTCGGTGGAATTTGTGGATATTACAATACAGCAGGACCAATGATTGATTGTAATAATACTGGCAATATATTAGGAAATGCACACAGTGGAGGTATTGTAGGATGTATTGCCGGATATAATGCTACAAATCCTGCAATAATAACCAACTGCACAAACAACGGAAATGTAGAATCAAAGGTTAACGATGGTGCTGCTGGCGGTATAGCAGGGTTGGCTAATACTTATTCTGTAATTAACAAGTGCGTAACTAATGGTGAAATTACTGGATTAAAAAATTATGTAGGCGGCGTTTCTGGTCGTTCCGTTTCTACTGCCATTGATAAGGAAAATATCATTGAATATTGTGCAAACAGCGGAATCGTAAACAGTAAAAACGCTAGCTCATCAAATTATATAGGAGGTATATGTGGCTCGGCAGAGCGTACTATAATAAGATACAATAACAATGGCGCAAATGTTATTGGTGCTTCTGCTACTTCTGTTGGAGGAATCGTCGGCGACAGCGATGAAAATTCAACAATCGAATATAATATCGCAACTGGAACTGTTGAAAAAGGTGGCTCAATCTGCGGAAAGAATAAGGGAACCGCAACAAACAACCTGTACGATAGCCAGCGCAGCATAGCAAAAGGTATCGGATCTGCCGATGTTGAAGGAAGTGCAGAAGGCAAAACAACCACACAATTAACAGGTTCCGCATTGACAGGTGCAACATGGACAAGCAATTTTGTAATGAACAGCAACATGTACCCTATGCCAAAATTCACAAATACAAAGACGGAATCAATAATCGCTTCTACTCCTATATTTATCACATCTAGTCCAGCTGTAGAAATCTACGACAGCGTATGGAACAACTTTACAGTATCAACAGAAAATGGTGTTGCATGGTCGATTGTCGAGGAGCCTGCAAACATTGAAATATCTGGCACTACAGCAACAATAACCCGAATCTGCGACAATGATGTACCACAAACCTTATTGGTAACAAAGGACGGAGTAAGCAAGAAAGTAAATGTTACTATTGCTAAATTTGAAGTTCCAGAACCAGGCATTGAAGAACCAGCTGCTGTATGTTCAGGACAAACCGTTGAGCTAACTGTAAGTTCGACAAATCCTACAGAACCAGCATACACTTCATACACATGGGAAGGCGCAGGTCTGTTGTCCGACAATGAAGCTACTGTAGGAGCAATGCCGTTGGAAACAACAACATATACAGTAACAGTAGGGAACAGCAATTGCACGGCTACAACAACCATATCTGTAACACCAAGCGAAGGACCATCAATTGACAGTCCTACAGCAGACGATTTTATCTGGACTGGAGGAACAAGTGGATTATGGAGCGACCATAACAACTGGTTGCAATACGACACAGAAAACAGCAAATATGTAATTGCTTCCTCCTACCCCAATGCGACAAACAAAAATGTATTCGTGGAACAATATGGAGACAACTGCATCCAAAACTGGGCAAGCACAGACCGAACTATTGATATAAATAATATTAAAATTGGAGAAAATGCATTTGTTACTGTTCCTAATGAAACGACATTGAATATTTCTGGCAAGATTGAATCAGGAGACAATGCTACATTAACTGTAAATGGTAAAATTGTTTTCAACGGAGACTCCGAACAAATTCTTTCGGGAACAGGTGCATTGTCGTTCAATGAAGTAGAGTTCAACAATGCTAATGGCATTAATGCAATCGGGTTAACTGATCCTATTAAAATAAATGGAACAGCAACCTTTGCTAATGGAATTGTTCACGGCAATGTATATTTCGACAAAACAGCAAGCTACAACACCGACGGTGTAAATTCTTCAAAATTTGTTGACGGAGAGGTTACAAAAGTTATGGTAATCGATGAAACCTTTACCTTCCCTGTCGGTACAATGATATCTGGTAGCGGTCAAATTGCCAAGTTTAAAGCTACTTCATCAGAAAATACAGACTTGACTGTAAAATACAACACCGACAACCAAGATTTTGCAGGAATGCCTGACTGGTGGGAACATGGAGGCAATATGGACGGTAGCAGCATACACCTTGACCATGTAAGCGATAGGGAATACTGGATTGTAGGCTCATCAGAAGCGACCAACCTTTCGGCAGTTCAATTGTTCTGGGTTGAAAATGCTAATCATAGTTTTGACGAAAATAGCGAAGGAGGAACTGACGATTTAGATTATCTACGTCTCGCCTACGCTAACGAAGGCGGATCTGTTTGGACTGGACTTAACACTTCATATACAGGTACACTCTCTACAGGTAGCGCGACAACAACAGATATTATTCCATTCACAAATTCGCGTGCCGAAATAAGCAAGAAAATTGTGACGTTTGCTTCGACAAAATCAAGAGAATTGTTGCTGCCAATCGAACTTATCGAATTCAAGGCAAAATGCAACAACAACAATGTTGACCTTACTTGGGCGACAGCATCTGAAAGGAATAACGACCGCTTCATAATTGAAAAATCGTTGGACGCAATGAATTTCACAGAAATTGCAACTATTGCCGGTGCAGGAAACTCAATCGAACAAATCGACTACAGCCTCACCGACTACGACTACTATGGTGGAGATGTTTACTACCGCTTGCTACAGGTTGACTACGACGGAACAAAAACATATTCGGAAATAGTTTCTGTAAAATGCTCGAACTGGGAAAATGATCCGAACATTTCAGTATTCCCTAACCCGTTCTCAAGCGAACTTACAATTGTTCTAGAGAACTTCCGTAACGAACCTGCAACTATCGAAATATATGATGTGATGGGAAGAAATATCAAGCAAATGCAGATTGATTCACCACGTAACGAATACGAGACGACATTCAACCTTGACAATATTCCTGCAGGAATATACAATGTCAGGGTAAGAACCTCAAGTTCAACATTGAACAGACAAATTGTTAAGGAATAAAAGAGTAGGGCGAAAAAATAGGGGCAAGTTTAAAGCTTGTCCCTATTTTTTTATCACAACTTTACAACCGTTATTCCATCTCCGCCAAATCTAATGTCCTCATCACTTATCGACTTCACCTGCGGAATTGTCTTTAAGTACTGGCGGATGTTCTGACGCAAAATACCGTTACCTCGGCCATGAAGAATTTTCAACTCATGATGACTTAGCATAACCGCAGCATCGACAAGTTCCTCAATCTTTCGCAAAGCCTCATCGGTACGGTCACCTCGCACATCAATGTAAGGCTTGAAATTCAATGCCTTCTCGGAATACAAAGCCGATGCTGACGACTGCTTGCGCTGGTTGGCATACTCTTCATGCGAAACTTTCTGCAAGCGGTCTAAGGCAACCGACATATACAAACTACCAAAACAAACAACAGCCGTTTTGTCGGTAAGACCAGTGACATCCCCTATTGCCTCCTGTCCTGCTAAACGCACTTTACTACCAATGTTTATCTTGTCCTCATCGATAGGAACCATCTCAAGCTTTTTCTCCTTTTCACGAGCCAACTTGCGAGCTTCGCGCTCCTCAATTTTGCGCTTCACATATTCGTACTTGCGTGCAAATTCGTTCTCGTCAACCTCCTTCGATTTCTCAAAATCCTCTTTGAACTGCTTTATTTCCTCACGAACCTCGCGAGTTTTGTCCTTGTCTGCATTGGTGCGCTTGATTTCCGAAATGGTATTTTCAATCTGCTTGTTAACACCATTGAGCAACTGCTCGGCCTCCGAACGTGCACTTTCTATAATTTGTTTGCGCTTTGTCTTTATGATTTCAAGTTCCTCCAGATTCTTGCGCAAAGCCTCGTCAACCTTCTTGCTCTGCTCGTTCACCTGCTTGCGTTTGCGCTCCCAATAACGCTTGTCGCGCATAAGTTCTCGCAAAAAACGGTCAATGTTCATCTGCTGGGTGCCTGTTTTCTCAACAACCTTGCTTATTATCGCCTCTGGTAGCCCAATCCTACGCGCAATTTCGACTGCATACGAAGAACCCGGAATTCCAACCTCAAGGATAAAGGTCGGTTGCATATTGGTATGGTCAATGAGCATTGCACCGTTGATGATTCCCTCGGCCTCGGCAGCGAAAACCTTCAAATTGGTATAGTGGGTTGTTATCATTCCGAAAGTCTTTGAAGCATTGAGCTGTTCAAGTATTGCCTCTGCGATTGTTCCACCAATAATCGGGTCGGTACCGGAGCCAAACTCATCAATGAAAAGCAAAGTCCGCGGACCAGCATTTTTCAGGAAATGCTTCATGTTAACAAGATGAGAACTATATGTACTCAAATCATTTTCAATGGATTGCTCGTCACCAATATCGAGCATGATTTCAGAGAAAATGCCAAACGAAGATGCTCCGCCCACAGGTACAGGCAGTCCGCACTGAAGCATGTATGAAAGTATGGCGGCAGTTTTCAAACAAACACTTTTCCCACCAGCATTAGGTCCAGAAATCAGCAGAATGCGATTTTCTGTATCAAGACGAAAAGTTGTGGGAACAATTTCACGATTTTCCTTTTTGAGCGTAAGGTACAGAAGCGGATGTTTTCCTCTCACAATGTCGAGACATGGTTCTTCGTGTACAGATGGAATGATGGCTTCTATTCGTATTGCAAACTTTGCCTTCGCTCGAATGAAATCAAGCCCGGCAATAACTTGCGAAATGTTTTTCAAATCATCAGCGTATGGACGGAACTCGCAGGTAAGTTCGTAAAGAATCTTTTGGATTTCGCGTGCTTCGGAAAGTTCCAGTTCGCGGATACGATTGTTCATCTCCAACACTTCCTGAGGTTCAATGTAAGATGTCTTGCCACTTGCCGACTCATCATGCACAAATCCTTGAACCTTGCGCTTGTATGTAGTTTCTATCGGCAAAACCAGTCGACCATTCACCATAGTTGCCGACAAATCCTTGCTCACCCAACCCTGCTCGCGGAAAGATGTAAGTATTGAATTCAGTTTGCGCGACACTGATTCCTGCGTAGAAATGAGCGAAGAGCGAATTTCACGCAATTCGGGCGAAGCGGTATCTTTTATTTCTCCATTTTTGGTCAATACAGACTGAATGCGGTCGTAAAGATAGGTCGGGAAATTCGCTGAATCAACAATTTGCTTTAGGTTAGGAAATTCGTTTTTGTCATCGGTTCGGAAAAATGCTCGCAAAGCGCGGCAATTTTCCAATATCGTGCGTATGTCAACAAGCTCAAATAATTGCAAACAAGTGCCTTCGACACGCATTCGCGATGCTGCCTGCGATACATCGGGGTAATTGTTTGCAGGATAATTGTCCTTGAGCATACAAATGCTCATCATTTCGTTGGTAAGAGCCAGCGACTTGCGGATATAGCCGATGTCAGTCGAAAAAGCAATGTCTTCCACCAAACTTTTTGCTGGCGAAGCTATGCATTCCGACTTTATCAAGTTGCGGATTTTATCGAAACCTATCTTTGATTCAAAATTTTCGGGAAATACCATAAATAATGGATAATTGTCAATTGATAATGAACAATGATTTGTGGCGACGTTGCGTGCAACGTCCGCTACCAAAATTTATTCATCTATTATAACCAAAAAAACATCCTCATCCTCCTCCTTCATATAGTACTGCTCGCGGGCAAACTTTTCAAGTTCCTCTTTTCCCGACATGAGTTCATCAAGACGAGTACTGTTTTCAAGATTTTCCTGCTCGTAGTATTTCTCTGTCTCGTGAAGTTCGTGCAACTTATTCATCTTCTGGAATCTATCTACAAGGTTGAAGTTGTCGAAAAAAATTATCCATACTAAGAAAATGGCAACGATAACCCCAGCGATGTACAGAAACCTCCAATTCCTAATCTTTTCTAATATTTTCTTTATCTTTTCTTTCATCAATGCAAAAGTAATCGTTTATCGCCTGTACTTGCACAAAAATGGCATTTAGTTTTCAACAGGTTAATATTTAATTGCATTTTAATGGCAAACAGGCTAAAAGGCTTGCAGGCTAAAAGGCCAAAATCAAACAATCTTAAACAACCTCAAACCATCACAAACAATATCAAACAAATTCAAACCCTCGAATCTTTGAATCATCAAATTTTCAAATCTTTGAATCATCAAATCATTAATTCCTTGAATCTTTCTTATCTTTGCACTTGAAAATTATTCGTCATGACATACGACCAGATTTTAAACGACCTGAAAAACAAGATATACAAGCCAGTGTACCTGCTCTACGGTGAAGAATCATACTTCATCGACAAGATTACCGACTACATTGCCGAGAATGTACTTACCGAATCGGAAAAGGCATTCAACCAAGTGGTAATATACGGACGCGACACCGATGTCCCGACCGTAATACAAGCAGCACGCCGTTTCCCAATGATGTCGAACTACCAAGTAGTAATTGTAAAGGAAGCCCAGCACCTAAAACCTTTAGCAGACATGGATGTATATTTCGAGGCTCCGTTGAAATCTACCATCCTCGTTCTTGCAATAAAGGAAACACAAAAACTCGACAAGCGCACCAAGGCAGTAAAACTCGCTGAAAAAATAGGCGCAGTGCTCGAATCGAAGAAATTATACGAGAACGAGATGATAAGGTGGGTTTCGAATCTCGCCAAATCATACGAACTTACACTTACGCCCGATGCGCAACGGCTTATGTACGAACATATTGGTGCCGACCTCTCGCGTCTTGATGGCGAAATGAAGAAACTTAAGACCGCAGTAACCGACAACTCTCCTATTGGTTCGGATGTCGTGGCAAGAAACATAGGTGTAAACCGCGATTTCAATATCTTCGAACTACAGAAAGCAATTGGTTCAAGAAACGCCCTAAAGGCATACCAGATTACCGACTACTTTGCAAAAAATCCCAAAAGCACCTACATCGGACTGGCAATTAAGCAGATTTTCGACTACTTTACAAGAATCATGAAGGTTCATGTGGCTACCGACAAGAGCAAAAACGCACTTGCTGCCACACTCGGCGTAAACCCATATTTCGTTGACGAATACCTGACTGCTGCAAGATATTACCCGCTGGATAAAATCGTAAGTATCGTATCATACCTCCGCGATGCCGATGCAAAAAGCAAGGGAATGTCGGGTAGCTACGAAGACGGTGACATTTACAAGGAACTAATTTACAAGATAATGCATGTATGAACAAGGCGGTTTTTCTCGATAGGGACGGTGTTGTAAACAGGGAACTTGGTCGCTACTGCGAAAGCGTTGACGAATTTGAAATCCTTGAAGGTCTGGGCGATGCCATAAAACTGCTTAAAGATGCTGGTTTTAAAGTAATCATCATCTCGAACCAAGGCGGAATCGCAAAAGGTATTTATACCGAAGCGGATGTCAACGCAATGCATGAAAAGCTTTGCAAATATCTGGGCAATTTCGACACCGCCATCGATGACTTTTACTTCTGCCCCCATCACGACTCGATAAGCCGATGCCTGTGCAGAAAACCCAATGGGCTTCTCATCGAAAAAGCAATCGCCACACACAACATAGACCCCAACCAATCATACATGATTGGTGACAGCCAACGCGACATTGATGCCGCACAAAACGCTGGTGTAAAAGGAATCCTAATAGAATCGAATTCTGGAATACTTGAAATCTGTAAAAAAATAATTTCGGAATAATGGCTCGACACATAATGCTAAACGGAGAATTCATGCCATCGGACAAACCTTGTCTGTGCTACAACAACCGTGGTTTGCAGTGGGGCGACTCTTTCAGCGTACAGCTCCGTGGAAACTCCTGCATAGTTTACGATTTCGACATGTATTTCAAGTGCATCGAGCAAATGGCGGAAACTCTCGGAATGCAAAACGAAAATTTCAAGCCTAAATCGTTCGCCAACGACATACTTCTGCTATTAAAGAAAAACCGAATCTACAAGGAGTTTTCCGCAAAAATCACCATTTTCCGCAATAGCACCGACAACAATAAATTAGCATCCAACAATTCTTTCTCGGTTCTTATTTCTACCGAAAGCCTGCCTCACGAATTCTACAGCATAAACACAAACGGCATATTCACCGATTTGCTAGAACTGCCGGAAACAATTCAGCGCGATACTTTTCCCAACTTCCCATGGGAAGTTTTATGCGCAAGGCAAAAGGAAGAAAATAAGCTTGATGATGTCATCATAACCGACAACAATGGAAATTTTAGGAAAAGCATTTACTCCGACATTTTTTTCATGAAAGGGAATTCGCTAATATATGCCTCATCGCCAGAAATATTTTCCGGAAACAAGGTCTTCTCCACAAGAATTGCAAAATTTGCAAGCCAAAAACTTGGCATGACTATATACGAACACCCAATCAACGAGAAAAACCTAAAAGAAATCGACAGCATGTTTCTCGCCGACCCTGTCAACGGAATTAGATGGGTTGTCGGACTTGGTAGAAACAGGTTATTCAAAGGCGAAGTGGAAAAAATCGCATACGAAGTCTACAACTACTACAAGACCGAAATCGACAAAAAAAAGCAAATACTATTATTCGGCGATAAATAAAAAAAAAATTCCCGTAAGGGAATCCGAAACAAATAATTTATAACCTTGATTTGCTTTTTTTGTCGGGGTGGCCAGATTCGAACTGGCGACCCCCTGCTCCCAAAGCAGGTGCGCTAACCGGACTGCGCTACACCCCGAAAAAGCGGTGCAAAGATAATACTATTTTTTGTCTCTGCAAAAAATTATTTCTCTTTTTTACTGCCCTGCTCGCTATACCAAAAATAAGGATTACCTTTGCAAAAAATTAGAATATGATACAAAGAATCCAAACATTATTCCTATTGCTTGCTCTTGTGTGCATGGCAATCTTTTATTTTGTTCCATTCGGAAGCCTCGAACTGACAACCGAAGCAGGCATTTCAGATGTGCCAATGGGACTTTATGGCGTTGATTTCGGAGAAGAACATTACTCGACTCTTCCTCTTCTTATTCTGTTGTCGTTTGTTGTTTTAACACTCATCTTCACAATATTCCTGTTCAAGCACAGAATACTACAGATGAGAATATGCGTCTTCAACCTGATTCTTGCTTTAGGTTGCTCCGGACTTGCATTCTTTTTCCTATATCAGGCATCTGAGAAATTTGCCACCAACTATTCTACCAGCATTCTTGTTGTTCTACCCATAGTTGCTGCAATATTTATTGCTTTGGCAATAAGAGGAATCGCAAAAGACGAGGCACTAATAAGGTCAATAGATAGGATTAGGTAAAAAGGCGAACAAGCTTGCAATCTTGCAGTCTCTAAAAGACAAGCCATTAGTCTGTTAGCCTGCAAGCCTATCAGCCCAAACAAAGAAACAGCGTCAGCCCATCAAACGGCGAAGCCATTGAAACTTTCAAACGGCTTTAGCCACATAAACCCATAAACGGCGTAGCCATAGAAACTTAGAAACAAAAAACGCGGAATCAGATACTGAAACAAGTCCAGCATGACATTCCGCGTTTTTTTAGAAACGGCGAAGCCACAGAAACGCCGTAGCCATAGAACGGCGAAGCCCTCAACGAAGTTAAACACAGAAACGGGCGAAGCCCATTGAAACGCCGCAGGCATAGAAACCCTGAAACGGCGAAACCATTGAAACTTAGAAACAAAAAACGCGGAATCAGATACTGAAACAAGTCCAGCATGACATTCCGCGTTTTTTTAGAAACGGCGTAGCCACAGAAACGCCATAGGCATAGAACGGCGAAGCCATCAACGAAGTTAAACCCAGAAACGGGCGAAGCCCATTGAAACGCCGCAGGCATAGAACGGCGTACTTCGGCTGTGCTCAGCACAAGTAGCCATCAACGAAGTTAAACCCTGAAACGGCGAAGCCCATTGAAACGCCGCAGGCATAGAAACAGGCGTAGCCATCCAACCTCATTAGAACGGATACCCTATACCAAAATTAAGAGTAAACTTATTGACCTTGAACGGTCTGAACGATTCAAACCAAGCATCAGTGCCAGATAGTGACGGATTATACACAGGAACACCTATATCGAAACGAAGCACGAGGAATTTAAGGTCGAAACGCAATCCGAATCCACTTCCAAGTGCTATCTGCTTGTAGAATTCTGTAAACTTGAACAATGCTCCTGCACGGTTATCATTCTTGTCGATAGCCCAAATGTTTCCCGCATCGACGAACAGCGCACCTTGCAGGAACGACACGATTGAAAAGCGGTATTCCATGTTAAACATCAACTTCATATCGGCAATCTGGTCGTAGTTACGATAGATGTTGGAGTATGATCCAGGACCGAGAGTTCTTACCTGCCATGCCCTTATGTCGTTGGCTCCACCGATAAAGTATCGTTTTACGAAAGGCAAACCTTTGGTCGAATTACCATACGGCAGACCGATGCCGAAGAATGCGCGGTAAACCATGGTGTTCCTCTCGTCAATAATGTTGTAGAAGCGATAATCAAAATCGGCCTTTATGTACTGGGCAAACTCAACCCCGAGAAACTTGTACGAATCCGATTCCTTTTCAATCTTGCTTGCCGAATAAATGCCATAGAGCAAGTTTCCGCAGGTTTCGACATTAATCCAGAAATAGGTGAAGTTTCTCTTGACATTTACATTCTGATTATTGAATATCATATCATAGCTGAAAACCATAAGGAATTGGTCTTCATACGAATATTTTATGTACAGGTTTTGTATCCTTCTTCTAAAATCCTCGCTAAAGTCAAGAATTTTTACCCAGTAAAGTTCTATCGGGTTTATGTAGTGTGTTATGTTTTTGTTATTGTATCCAATCCAGCTATAACCGAAATTAATATTTGCAATAGTACGCGTATAGTCAGGACGGTTCTGATAGTTGAACGAAACGCTTAACTGTGTTTTTGGGTCATGGCGTTTGATAAACTCAAAGTTATTAAAAAAAGGTAGAAGCAACTTTGGAAAAGTTATCTTGATTTCGCCGCCATATTCGAGAGTATTGAAGAATTTAGACTTGATTTCTTCGTTTGTCACTGTATCGAGCAGAGCCGATGTCTGGAACGAAATGTTGGCTTTTGCCGAAAATATCTGCGCTCCGCGAAATATGTTCCTGTTTTTGTACGACAATACTCCTGCCATACCTATGTTGCCCGACGTGTTGCTTCCCTCAAGCTCTATGTTAAACGACTGCCGTTTCATTGGAGCAAGGTAGATGTTGGCATCAAGGAAGCGCTTGCTGATATTTTCAAGATGAACCTCCTCGATGTCGGGCGGAGTTAGCTTAATGTTTATAAGACGGAACTGCTTGAGGCTCGACAGGTGGCTATACGTGTCCTCTACGTTGCGTATGCTATACTTTTCATCCGGCTTGAAGAAACATGACTGCATGAATACCGAAGTTTTATGCGACATTTTTCCGTCGTATGTGAACTTTATGCCGTCCTTGACGAACATATTTGTTTGTTTTTCCGACTGTTCGTTGTTCTTGGTGAGGTCGTAATTTGTGTATATGTTTACATTTCGTATGGTCTGACTTTGGAACGCATCATCAACGGCATTTTCCGTCTTTTGTATGCTGGTTGTAAGTTTCACTGTGCAGTCACCTTGCAACGTATCAGCAAAAAAATGCACGTTGTTTATCGAAAAATAATAATAGCCATTAAGTTTGAAAAACCTTGTAATACGCTCTCGTTCAGCCTTTAGAGTGTCGGTATTGAAGCTATGCCCTCGCTTAATGATTGTATTTACAGTGTCGGAGTAGAACAAGTCCCTGATTGTTTCGTCATCAATATTGTAGCTAATATCCGATATTTTGTACGACGGTCCTGATGTTATAGTGTATTTTACCTTTACTCTTTTGCGGTTGCTGAAGTTTTCCTCAACGGTTACAGACGAACGGTAATACGACTGGCTTGCCATATATGCGTTCAGATTTTCTATGCTTTTGTTTGTCGCCTCCGTTGCGTATATAGTAGGCTCTTCTCCTATTGAATTAGCAAGTTTTTCTTTCCATTTGCGTGGCTTGCCGCTTTTCATGAAGTTATATACATACAAGTTGAACGGTATTGCTCCTAGAATCTTCTTGTTGCTCTTCTGGCTCAGCGCAAGCATGAGATTATCCTCTTTAATGGTCTTGTTATCGCACTTAACTTTGTTTTTTACAAGAAGATACTCGCCTTCACCAACAAATTTTGTGGCACGGCACGATGACATTGTGACAAGCAATATGAATATTGATGCCAGCAATAGAATATTAGTGTACGATATTTTGGTACGGCATCCCATCTTGTCGCAAAAGTAATAAATCAATCATTATCGTCCGAAAAATATTTTGTTGTTGCGTATAATGGATTTTAGCAAAAAAGAAGCGACCCATAATGCAAAGTCGCTTCAAATTATAGAATTTGAGATTCGTGTAGTCAATTTGCTTAGAATTTACATCCGATAGTAAATGATATTTGATTGCGGTTGAACTTTATCTTGCTTGGGTCGCTTGTTACAAGTCCTTCGTACATATAATACACATAAGAATTTTGCAGGTACGAATATGCTATGTCGAAGAAGAAATAGTTTGTACGGAACCCCAGACCTGCACTTACAAGCCAAGTGTTTGAATTGCTGTTTGGCGACGAACTCTTGTAGGGGCTTGTGTAATATGCACCGCCTACACGCATGTTCAGAGCACCTAACCTGTATTCCGCACCTAACTTTAGGCAGTGTCCAACCTTATAGTTATTTATGATGTTTTGTGTTTCGGTTGCGAAGTCATAATCTTCGCTTCTCATCTTTATCGAGTTGTAGTTGGCCAGATCGTAGTCCAAATTAACCAAAATATGCTCGTTTGGAATCACGCAGATGCTAGCATTAGCCCTAAGCGGAGAAAGTACATTGTACTCGAATTCACCTTCGGGCGATTGGTAAGTCATTGTAGAATCGCCGAGCTGGGTTGCACACGAAGTGGTATATCTGTCCTTCATGTTTATTGAAGTCGGCGTATGTATAGAAGCCCCTACCCTTATCATTTCGATTGGCGAGTAAAGGATGCCGAACTTAAAGTTGACACCGCTTCCCCTTGAACTAACGTAATCCTCGAAAGTGAAAGTCTTAGGTCCGTTTGTGACATTCTCCCTTTCTTCGTACGATATTATGGTCTGCTTATAATTTACCGACTGTATTCCGAGATCCATGCCTACATATACCTTATGCCTGAAGTTGAACGCTATAGCAATGTTATATTCGCCAAGCGAACCTTTCTTTGTGAGCCTTTGACTTTGCTTTTCTCCATAATGGTCGTATGCACTAACATATTGGTCGGTGATAGTATCTACAGCAGGGTCGATAAGATAAGTTTCCCAAGCAAGATGGCTGTAGAATGGGTCGCTGTCGCCAAGTGCAGGATAATTTATGCCGTTGGCTCTTGACGCAAACCAGTCGGTGAGCGAACCGTTATCGTTTATGCCGTTTATGCTTATATTCTCCGAAAACTTATTGAGCTTGTTGTACGACACGCCCCATACGAAATATGACAATCCCAAGTTTTCTTCCTCCTTGCAACTTATACCTTGCACGAATGAAGCTTCATTGATGTCGAAATAGTTTGCACTGAAGTCACGGTTCTTTGTGCCTAGGTACGACGATTCTGTATTGTTTATCTTGAAACTCGGTGAAAACGAAATCTGCGTTGTTTTGTAAACACCCATGCTTGCCGGATTGAATCCAATTACCGACGGATCGGCTCCAAGTGCCCCAAAAGAACCTGCCATACCGTTGGCGCGCGCTGTTCCGTTGGGAATATAGAACGAGTACCTTAATGCATCGGTTTCGTTTTGTGCTATCGCCAATGCGCATAGCAACATTGCCAATATGCTTATTAATAACTTTTTCATGACTTATCTCCTTCCTGAACTTGAATGTGATGATGAACTATGAGAAGAGCTAGAGCTCGAGTGTGAAGAACTTGAATGCGATGAAGAAGAGCTTGAGTGTGAACTTCCGCTGTAACTGCTGCTTGAGCGAGAACTGCTACTGCTTGATGATGGCGAGTAGCTTCTGCTTGAGCTACTTGACGATGATGAGCTTGATGGTGTATAGCTTCTGCTCGAACTCGACGAACTGCTATTGTACGACCTTGAACTAGAACTGCTTGAACTACTGCTTGACGGTCTTGACGAGGAACTGCTTGACGAGCTACTATTGTATGAACGTGAACTGCCAGAACTGCTGCTCGACGAGCTTGATGGAGTATAACTTCTGCTTGAACTCGACGAACTGCTGCTTGATGGTTTCGAAGAACTATTCGATGAGTTGTAGCTACTCGAACTTGAACTGCTAGGCTTGTTGTAACTACGATTGCTACTAGGTGAATTAACCCTGCCGGTAGTGCTGCTGTTACTGTTATTGTTTGCGGGTTCTTTGCTTACGCTAGAATCCGAATTAGTATTGCTGGTTGATGAGTTATCCCTATTGATTGTATTTGAACTGGTGCTTGCTGGCTCTTTGCTTATGGTAGAACTTGAGTTGATGTCGGTTCTTGATGTATTTTCTCTGCTACCTGAATTAGAACTATTATTTGCAGGCTCCTTGGCAGCGGTTGATCCCGAAATTATTCGGTTGCCGTTCTCCTTTGTCTCGGTGCTACCATTTGAAATCCTTGTAGGTTCGCCAGACGAAGAACCGTTATCATTGGTACGCATGGTTGTAGCACTAGCATTTTCGTGAGTTCTGCTCGAAACCGCAGTTGGAGTTTTTACTGTGCTAGTGTTATTATCGTTGGTATTGTTATTATTTCCGTTTGTTACAATTCGACCCGATCCTCCATTGTAGCCACCCATCGAACCGCGATGTCCATAGTAAGTGGAACCGAAAACATTGTCATCGTTTGGTCCGTGTCCGTTGCCATGACCGTGGTCGTGGTTGTGTCCGTGATAATTGTGATGCCAGTACGAATAATCGTAGTAATGGCTATGATAGTATGGATTGTAGTAATACCCATAGCTGTAGTACGGAGTGTGGTAATATGGAGAATAGTACCACGAGTAGAAATATGGGTCGTAGTAGTAACTATACGAATAATATGGTGTGTACCACGGATCCCAATATGGGTCGTAGTAATATACAGGCGTGTAGTAACTGCCAAACCTGCGGAAGTGCGAGGTATAATAGTAGTCGTCGCCTATGTAATAATAGTTGTTCTCAATGTAATTACCACTTCCGTCGTAGTAGCCATCGCTGCCACCGTAGCTGTCATACGAATCAGACGTGTATTTTTCTTCAGGATAGTACGACACCGTGCCGTCATCGTTGTGATAATATCCGTCTTCGGGGTTGTATGTGCCTTCTGGGGCTACTGAATTGCTTTCATTATTGTTGGCGGTTGTGGCTTTTGCAGGCATCACTTCTTCCATGCTTTTGCTATAATACGCATCGTCATAAACCTTTGAGGTATATAGACTTGTATTGCATGATGCTAAAGTGAGAAGCACAATGGTCAATATGTAAAACAAATGTTTCATAGTGAAATATTTTTTCTAATTTTGTAACTTCAAAAATACTAATTTTTATTAATGCAATAACAAATTTTATACCAAGATAAAAATGGCAAAGTTGACGAAGAGATCGGAGAATTATTCTCAGTGGTACAACGAGCTTGTTGTTCAGGCAGATTTGGCGGAACAGTCCGCAGTTAGAGGATGTATGGTTATCAAGCCTTACGGTTATTCGATATGGGAAAAGATGCACGACATACTTGACCGCATGTTCAAGGAAACAGGACATACAAACGCATATTTCCCGCTTTTTATTCCAAAGTCGTTTTTCAGTCGTGAAGCCGACCATGTTGAAGGTTTTGCAAAGGAGTGCGCAGTGGTAACTCATTACCGTCTTCGCACAAATGCCGACAAGACTGCCGTTGAGGTTGACCCAGAAGCAAAGCTCGAGGAAGAATTGATTGTTCGCCCGACATCCGAAACCATAATCTGGAACACTTACCGCAATTGGGTTAAGTCGTACCGCGACCTGCCTATCCTTGTGAACCAGTGGGCGAATGTAGTTCGTTGGGAAATGCGTACCCGTTTGTTCCTGCGTACTGCCGAATTCCTGTGGCAGGAAGGTCACACCGCACATGCAACCAAGGAGGAGGCAATGGAAGAAGCCGACAAGATGGTTCATGTATATGCCGACTTTGTCGAGAATTACCTTGGAGTTCCTGTTGTTATTGGTCGTAAGACTGACAGCGAGCGCTTCGCTGGAGCAGAGGAAACTTTCTGTATCGAGGCACTTATGCAGGACGGTAAGGCTTTGCAGGCAGGTACATCGCACTTCCTTGCACAAAATTTCGCTAAGGCTTTCGATGTTACTTTCCTCAACAAAGAAAACAAGCCCGAATATGTATGGGCTACCTCGTGGGGCGTTTCTACCCGACTGATGGGTGCGCTCATTATGGCTCACTCAGATGACAACGGTCTTGTATTGCCTCCGCATTTAGCTCCTATTCAGGTTGTTATCGTTCCTATCTACAAGTCTGACGACCAATTAAATATGATTTCGGAACGTGTACACGAACTTTGCGCTAAACTTAAGGTTGCTGGCATAAGTTACAAGTACGATGATCGCGACACTCAGCGTCCGGGATTCAAGTTTGCCGAGTGGGAAATGAAGGGCGTTCCTGTTCGTCTTGCCATTGGTCCAAACGACTATGAAAACCGCACTTGGGAAGTTGCTCGCCGCGACACTCTAACCAAGGAAAATGTTGCTGACGAGGGAATTATTGATCACATCAAGAATTTGCTCGAAGACATTCAGAAGAATATCTACAAGAAGGCATACGATTTCCGTGCGGCCAACACCTATAAGGTTGACACATGGGACGAGTTCAAGCGCATTATCGAGGAAAAGCCTGGCTTCATTTCTGCTCACTGGGACGGCACTGCCGAGACCGAAGCAAAAATCAAGGAGGAAACCAAGGCTACTATCCGTTGTATTCCGCTTGATGCAGAGGAAGAAGAAGGCGTTTGCGTTTATTCAGGAAAACCATCGAAGAGGAGGGTGCTGTTTGCTAAGGCATACTAAGCAATTGACAATGTACAATTGACAATTGATAATGTGTCAATTAGATATGCGTAGGGGGCAGGATTGAAAACCTTGCCCCTATTTTTTTTCTGTTTCAATATGGTTATTGCCTATTCTATTTTCCATGCAAAATATTTCCACACCAAATCGTCGGTGCTTATTTCGCCTTGTTCGAGACGGAGAATGTCGATGTCGTCAAGTTTTTCGCGCAAAATTTCTGTTGAATCAAAAAGCACGTTAATGTAGTTTTTGCCATTAATCGTATCAATGTTAGCATTGTCAAAATGTTGCATGAAATCGCTTTGCCTCGAATACACAAAATTGTACGACACATTTCGTACTTGTCCGGTTGTAGGCGACAAAACACCTTTTTTCACAAGGTCAGCAATATCGCGGCTTGCAGTGTCGAGCGAAACATCCGCCTTCTTGCTCCAGTTCTTGGCTGTCAGTTTCGACTGTCCTTCAAGGAAAAACCTGAGCATTGACTTTTGCCTGTCGCTCATTGCCACTTCGGAATGTGTCTGCCAGAATGTACTGCGATTCAATATTCCGTTCAAGATGCTGTCGGCAGATTTCACGGCATCAATTATGCATTGCAGATACCACTTTATCCATTCGGTGATGTCGTGGTCGTTGCGCGAAACACGCTCAAGCACACGGTAGTATTCCTTTTTGTTGGTGCAAATCTGTCGCGAAACGCTGAAATAGCGGAACCGACTTCCATCAGCCTGCGACAGCACCATATCCGATAATGCACGGGCAATTCGTCCGTTTCCGTCGTCGAACGGATGTATGCAGACAAACCAGAAATGCGCAACCGCCGACTTTATCAGCGACGGTTTCACTTCGGAACTGTTGAACCAGTCTATAAACTTTTGCATTTCCGTTGGCACAAGTTCTGCATCTGGCGCAACATAATGCACCCGCTCGCGACCGAACGCACCCGAAACCACTTTCATTCCAGTACTTCTGTATTTTCCGACATTTATGGGCGAAAAACCGCTCCTTCCGTTTGGGAAAAGCGTTGTATGCCAACCGAAAAGTCTATCATCGGAAAGCGGTTCATTGCAATGATATACAGCATCGAGCATCATTTCCACAATTCCTTCGATATAGTGAGACGAATCTTTTTCATCGGGAATATTGATGCCAAGTTTACGGGCGACGGACGACCTTACTTCATCCGAATTGAGTTCAATGCCTTCAATCTCGGACGAAGACACAATGTCGTTGGTTATGCTTTCGAGTGTTGCCTGCATTTGCGTATCGAAACCAATGGACTTTAGCCGCCCTGTCAAAAAACCGATTTCTCGATTGGCTTCTGCTAGTAAATCGAGTATTAAATCGGTATTCCACTCAAAATCAGACCAGTTGTCGTATTCGTGTATATACATTGCCATTTAATTTTTTCGCAAAAATAACACCTTTGCGGTTAATCGCAAATTTTTATCCGCATTTTCTGCGGTTAATTATTATTTTATAACCGCATATTTTGCGGTTTAATGTCCGCAATAGGGGAAGGATTGAAACCTATTCCTATTGATAAATATCTGAATAACAAATTGTTAATCTAACGCATAAACATATTTATCTTCTATAAAAGAAGAAAATGGTAATTTTTGTAATTTTATCTTTTATAAAAGAAATTTTTATTCTATTTATATTGATGTATCACCATCTTGGTTATAATATAATGCACTATAAATAAATGGTTTAATCTTTTAGATGTCGTTTTATTTTTCTGATAAAGCACAAAAAGTGTCACTCACAGAAAAATAAAATACACTTTTGCGTAGTATCGTGACCGTTGTGTGCAGACCTACTTGCTGTTTGCAAATTTATTTCCCGAACAAATCATCAATTGTAACCACTTTCTGGAAAATACCACTGTATTCATTATAAGTTAATCCTTCGGTCGTTACCAGCACATTGTGGATTACAGTTTTCCTGGGCACCTTTTCCGACAAGACATTCTGCCTATGAACCAATTTCGCATAATACGGCTTGCTTACAGTAAATTTCTCGTTATAAAATTTCATTTCGCACAAGTTCACAACATTGTCTTTCCTGTTAATCAGCAAGTCTATCTGCGTACCTTCCTTTTCGTCATCTCCTTTTACAGCCCACGCTGATTGCGTTGACGACACACCAAGTATGTCAAGTGCTTTCTTTATTTGAAGAAAATGAGAGAAACAAACTTCCTCGAAAGCAAATCCGCGCCACGAACTTACCCGTTGCGAAGTTACATTATGCATCCAAAATTCAGGGTCAATTTCGGTCTGACCTTTTACAAACTTCAAGTAAAACAAGCAGAAAGGGTCTATCAACTTGTAGTGCTCTTCGCGCTTGCTCTTGCCAAACGGAACGTATGGTTGAATAAAATCACTGGTCACGAGAGCCTTCAGCATAGCACTGAAAGAGCCGCCTGCTGTAATTCCAAACAACTTGGCGATTTCGCTCTGGGTATATCCGGATCTGCGGGTAGCAAGAATTTCCACAATCTTCTTCATGTCATCAGGTCGCGAGAATACCGAAGCAAACAGACGGTCAAACTCGTCTTTCAGTATAGAATTCTGTCTGAAAAACAACCTGTCAATGTTCTGGGCAAGACTTTGACCTGGTTCAAAGCAACTAAGGTAATAGGGTATGCCACCCAGAGCCATATAACTCTGAACAATGTCGTATCGGGACAATTTTATTCGTCTTTTTTGGAAGAACTTTTCACACTCGTTCAGTGTAAATGGAGAAAGTTTTATCTGATGAGTAAGTCTTCCGTACAAGCCTCCGTGATTATTAATCAATTTATCTGTAATCCAAGATGTTGCCGAACCGCAAACAATCAACATAAAATTATGGCGATGGCAACCCCATCCGTTCCAAAAGGCTTCCAAAGCAGTAATGAAACCTGACCGAGGCGTATCCATCCACGGAAGTTCATCAAGAAAAACCACCTGCCTAGACCCGTTATCCAACGACTGAAGGTGCATCTCGAGCATAAAGAATGCCTCAAGCCACGAAGTAGGACACTTGCTTTTTTTCATTCCTTGTAGTTGCAGGGAAAGGTAGAAATGCTTCAATTGTTCCTTCTGACTATTTTTGTGATTTTGCTCGTCCACTGGTGACAATCCCGAATGACGGAATGTGATTCTTCCTTTCAAAGCCTCATCTATCAAAAAAGTCTTTCCAACCCTTCGCCGTCCATATATCGCTAAAAAATGTGGCATATCGCTGAAATACAATTCGTTAATTTCGGCGATTTCATCATCTCTTCCAATAATTTTGACCATAAAAACATCGTTATATTCAGCGGCGAAGATAATAAAAATATGTTTCGCCGCCGAATAAAAGTAGGTGCTGGTTTCAAACCAGCCCCTACTTTTTGCAAATTATTTGGGTACTATATACAAGTTGACTAAAAATCGTCATGTTTTTAATGTCATTCCGAAAACCAGAACATACACGCGATACGGAACGAGGAGCGTTGTAATGTTCGGTTGTCCGGAATCTGCTAACGGATTATTGTGGAACAGATTCCGTACAGACAGGCTCACACGACAAGTACCTTAGTCGGTTCGCTTTGTCTTACGGAATGACAAATAGGGGCAGAATAAATAAAAAGAGTCAACACGTATATAGTTACCAATTATTTTGTTTCCGTCTGCCCATAAAACATCGTTATATCCAGCGCCGAACACTATAAAAACCCGTTTCACCGCCGAATAAAAGCACTTTTTGCAAATAATTTTGTTTCCGTCCGTCCATAAAACATCGTTATATTCAGCGCCGAACACTATAAAAACCCGTTTCGCCGCCGAATAAAAGTAGGGTCAGGTTTCAAACCAGCCCCTACGCATATATATCCCCCTAAAACATCGTTATATATCTCAAATTATACTAACGCAAGACCTTGCGTCTCAACAGAAAAGACGTGCATGGGCGCGTCTCGACATAGAAACGACCTACCATATCAACCAACCATCAACCAACCTGCTAATGAGCCAATCTGTGGAAGTCGTTGCACGCAACGACACGTACCAAGAAAATAATTACCTTAAAAAGTAATTGTTTCAAAAAAAAGATGTACATTTGCAATTGAAAACATAAACTATTAGAATTAGAATATGACAACAATAAAAATTGAAGAGATAAAAAAGACTGACATTGCCGGACTTTTCACCATTTGTTTTAATGGCGAAGATACTACTGAATTTCAAAAGTTTATTGAAAAATTCAAGGAAGATGCCACCCGTAAAAATGATTTGTCGGTGATATTGACTGCTATAAACCGTATGCTCAACGCCAGTGGATTTCTTGAAAGGTATTTTCGTCCCGAGGGCAAGATGGGCGACCATGTTGTGGCACTTCCGATTGAACGGACAATGATGCGATTGTATTGCTTGCGAATGTCCGACAGCGTATTGATAGTTGGAAATGGAGGTCTGAAAAGCACCAAGACATACGATGAAGATGAAAGTTTGAACGGATATGTCATAACACTGCAAAAACTTGACAAACTACTGGCGCAGGCAGTAAAGAATGGTTTAGTGACAATTGAAGAAACAACAATAACAGGTATTGACCAAACAGAATTTGACCTATGAGCAGGACAGCGGAATTATTTGATGAATGTGTTGCTGCTACACCCGATGACATAAAGCAGCGTGTTGAGTGGTCGTTTCAGATTGCCGACAAGATAGACAGCATTCTGAAGGAACGAGGGATGACACAAAAGGAGTTCGCCCGACAAATTGGTCGCTCCGAGGCGGAAGTTTGCCGTTGGGTAGGCGGAACGCACAATTTTACACTTGCCACACTGGCAAAGATTTCTACCGTACTGAATGTTTCGATTATAACAATACCCAAAACAATCTAAAAAATATCCTATAACAAAAAGAATCTGGAGACTTGCACCGATGCCAACCTGATATTGTCTTTGAAAGAATAAAGACAACCTAAACAACTTTGACAACCCTTTTACTTGTCAGCCTATCCTAACCTATGCCGACATTCATTTTGTGGAAGTCGTTGCTTGCAACGACGCAATGGTAGTCGCTATGCGAGAAACGGCGAAGCCCTCAACGAAGTTAAACTTAGAAACAATCCCTTGAATCCTCAAATTTTCAAATCCTTGAACCCTTGAACCTTTGAACTTTTAAACCTTTGAACCATTTCAAACCATTTCAAACCATCATAACCCACCTTAAACAATATCAAACAACCTGCTGATGAACGGATTGTGATTTCGTTAGTAGGCATAATGATTTATGGTAATTTGCAGCGCAAAAATATGAAATTATTATAAATAATAGGTGTTCGCGGTTTTCATATAAAGGAAATTGCAGATTCTTTTGTAAAATATTTTTTTAGAAAAAAATTTAAGTATTCGTATTTTTACTATATTTGCGTTGCCAAATTAAGTGTAGAAATGAGTTATAAGTCGGTGGATTTCGTGATAAAACTATTACAATATTTTGAAATTGGCAGGAATAGAAGAAAAAGAAAATAAATAAGCATTAATATGAAGACGGTAGAAGTAATTGTTGAATATGCAGGTAAGAATTTAAGCGCCTATATAGAGGGTGTTCCTATAATGACCGTTGGCAACGACCTTAACGAGGTGGAGCACAATATACGCGAGGCCATTGATTTGTATTTGGAAGACAATCCTAATCCTTGCGAGCAACTTACGGGTGAGTATGAGTTGAAGTTCCGTATTGATACGGCTACTTTCATCAACTACTACAGCGACATATTTACGAAAGCAGCCTTAAGCCGTATCACAGGCATTAATGAACGCCAGTTGTGGCACTATGCCGCGGGTACGCACAAGCCACGCAAGAAGCAGACCGAGAAAATAAAAAATGGAATCAAAACTCTTACAAAAGAGTTGGAATCTATTAGTTTGGCTTAACTTTTTTATTGCGAATAATCACAAGAATTATTACTTTTGCACCAGATAACAACAGTATGTAGAACCTAAAATATTACGACTATGTAGGATAACAAAGAATATTTGATTGATAATTAAAATAAAAAAGCGTTTTTGCTTTTGTTCTTGCATAAGGAATCTGGAAAATTCAAAGCAATCAAGAAGAAAGTGAAAATGTTCGCGGATTATCCGTGGGCTTTTTCTTATTTGATTGCTGGGCATTCCAGAGCCTCTTATGCAGATAAGAAGTATTAATCGAAAGCCCACTTTTTTATTTGTGCATATTAAAAACTGCTGATTTTGGGCTTGCAGCAAGGGAGTTGTTTGCCGAAAATCCCGAGAAGAGTAGGCGGAATTTTAAAATGAATTTATATGAAAGAGCTAAAGCGTTTTATGTTAAAAAAGAATGTTTCAGAAATAGAAAAGAGTATGCATAATCTGAAAGATTTTCTTGTGATTGTTAACTCTCCTATTATAATAAATAACTATAATGACAAAAAAAGTAGTTTATGTTATATTGATTGTGATGGCAGTAGGCATTCAGATGAGGAAATAGGTAATTATTATGAAGAATTCGACGTTGATGGGAAATTTACAATAATAGAAAATAATGATGCCACGAACATTAACAGATTGCTATTGGCATTGCGCAAAAATATAATGTTAGGTGGTAATGGATATGACAACTATATAAGAATACAATTACTTACCGACTCCCCTAAAAGCGCGTGGCAACCAATTGCCGACATGGCATTTGAGATGGGGTTTATTGAATATCAAGATGGCAACACAAAAACATGCGCTAAAATAAGTGTTCATGGAGTAAGATACTTAGAGAATAATAACCTTATAGATTAATAATTAACCAAGTATAAAAGGACCAAATTAGAACCCATTAGGGTATTGAAAAGCGCGATAGTTTTGCGAAATGTAAATATAATATGATATTAAATTAAAAACATAATACGATGAAAAAATTAACAATTTATCTAATGCTTTTATTTGTGGCAAGTTTTACTTTTGCCCAGACCAGCACTTGGGATGGCACTGCCACATCGTGGACACAAGGTTCAGGAACTTCCAGCAGTCCATATCTTATCGAGAGTGCCCAGAACCTTGCTTACCTTGCCGAAATGGTAAACGGTGGTGTGAGCAACTATTCTGGCAAGTACTTTAAACTTACGACCAATATCAACTTGAATAATCTTGCGTGGACACCTATAGGCGACTATAATACAACAAGTGCAGTTTTCTGTGGAAACTTTGATGGTGATAATCATAGTATAACAAAACTGAAAATAAATAGTTCAACCTTGAAATATGGTGGATTTTTTGGATATATAAATGGCGGAACAATCCGAAATATTAATATTAATGGAACAATTACTCTGACATCAAACAGTTCTAACACAATTTATATTGGTAGTATTGTGGGTTATACTAAAGGGACTGTAACTTTTGAAAACTGTAATAGTTCTATAACAATGTCAACAAATTCAAATTATATAACCTATTCAGGAGGGCTAATAGGTTATTGTTACAATTCTGTTACTATAAACAATTGCAGTAATTCTGGAAATGTGACAGCAACTTCTACTTCAGCAATCTGTTCGGGAGGACTAATAGGATATTGTTACAATTCTGTAGCGATAAGCAATAGTAGCAATTCGGGAAATGTTTCTGCAACAAGAAACGCTTCAAATACGGGCAGCTATTACGGAACAGGAACTCTAGGAGCTTATTCTGGTGGTATTGTTGGACAAATTAGAAGCGAAGGGACAATCACTCTTTGTAGTAATACTAATGCCGTATCTTCATCTATATCCACTTCTTTTTATTGTAGTTCTGATATTGATCAGAATCTTAATGTTGCTTCATATTCTGGAGGCATAGTAGGACATGCTTCTCAATTAACAATTTCATTATGCTACAACAAAGGAACAGTCTCATCGACATCAAAAAGTAGTGCAAATAACCAATATCCACGTATAAATTCTTATTCCGGTGGTATATTAGGCTATGGCGAATCCACGATTATTAATAGTTATAATAGAGGTAACGTTTCTGCAACATCAAAAAAAACATATGATAGCAGTTATTATTCCTGGGCATACGAATATGCATCGGGGATTGGATATAATAGTAAAAATACTAATTGTTATAATACAGGAACGCTTACGGCACCTACTACTAATTGCAATAATACGTACAAATATGGTATAGGGACTGGAACTACAACCAATTGTTATTATTTACAAACTTGCGGTAGCACAGGTGGTCGTGGTACATCCAAAACGGAGTCAGCAATGAAATCTCAGTCGTTTCCTGCCATTCTTAATTCTGATGTTTTTATGATGGACTTGCCACAACATAATGTAAACGATGGCTATCCTATTTTTGGAACAAATTTATATGTTATTACCGAGTCTGCAACAAATCTAAATTTTACTACGGCAACACTTAATGGCTGGTATTATTTAGGCACTTCATATCCAAATCCTCCCGATATGCAAGGTTTTGAGTATAAAAAATCATCGGCATCCAGTTGGACCACCGTATATGTCAATGTAGGAACTCCAGCATCGCATAATCTCACTGGGCTTACAAATGGGACAAACTACCAGTACCGTATGTTTGTAAAAGTTGGAGATATTACAATTTATGGCAATACCGTTGAGTTTACTACAACTGCTTGCAATGCTGCGGTATCAATTACGTCTGGAACTACACAGATTTGTGACAATTCATCGGTAACACTCACTGCCTCTGCAACTTCATCAGGAAGCATAAGCTCATACGCGTGGTCAAACAATTCGACAACAAGAGCAATAACGGTACGCTCGGCTGGTACATACAAGGTGACTGTAACTGACCAGTATGGTTGTACTGCCACTGCAAGTTGTGCAATGACAAGTATTACAGCACCTACAGCTTCCATCAGCGGCAATTCGTATGTATGTACAGGCAACAGCACAACGCTTACGGCATCGGGCGGAGTAGGATATGTATGGAGTACAGGAGCAACCACTCCATCCATTAGCGTGTCGAATGCGGGTACTTACTCTGTCATTGCTCGTGCTTCAAACAATTGTACAGATACTGCATACATAAATATTACAGCCTTTAACGAAGTTTCCATTAGCGGAAATACTACAATATGTGCAGGAGGAAGTACAACTCTCACGGTTTCGGGAGGCTCAAGCTACCGCTGGAGTACAGGTGCAACCACACGGAGCATCACGGTAACAAACGAGGGATTGTATTCGGTAACTGCAACCAGTGGGCAATGCACGGCTAATGCTTCGGTATATGTAACGGTTAACGCCTTGCCAAATGTTTCAATCAGCGGAAATACAACAATTTGCGGTAGTGCAAGTACAACCCTCACAGCAAGCGGTGGCACAAGCTATACTTGGAGTAACAATGCAACCTCTCAGAGCATAAATATTTCTACAGCAGGGACATACAAGGTTACAGCAACCAACGCCAGCGGCTGTACTGCCAGTGTTTCGGCAAATGTTGTTTCAGCACCAAATCCGACACCGCAAATAACTGGCAATCTTACAGCTTGCGAAGGTGAAACTGTAACACTCGCAGCAAACGGCGGAACATCGTATTCGTGGAGCAACGGCTCTACAAACGCAAGCATATCGGTAACATCTGGTGGAACATATACGGTTGTTGCAAGTAACAATGCTGGATGTACAGCCTCGACAAACGCAACGGTTACTATAAACGAAAGACCTGCACCTGTCATTAGTGGAAATCTCTCAATATGTGATGGTGAAAGTACAACACTTTCTGTGAATGGTGGCGATTCGTTTGTATGGAGCAACGGAAGCACAAGTGCAAGTATAAACGTCTCTAATTCTGGAAACTATTCTGTAGTAGCATCAAACAGCAACGGATGTACGGCAAGCGCATCGGCGATTGTAAATGTTATGCAAAATCCAATGGTTACAATAATCGGCGACCCGTCAATATGCATTGGCGAAGCAACATATCTGACTGCCGAAGGCGGTGTTTCGTATGTTTGGAACAATGGATTTAACAACCAGAGCATCAATGTTTCAGATGCGGGAACTTATTCTGTAGTAGCGACAGATGCAAATGGTTGTACTTCAAGTGCTTCGATTGTCGTGACACAAAATTCTCTTCCAGAAGTATCCATTAGCGACCAGCAAACTATATGCAACGGTTCCTCGACAACACTTCTTGCAAGCGGAGGAACTTCGTACGTGTGGAGCAATGGCTCAACCGATGCAAGCATATCGGTAACAACAGGCGGCACATACTCTGTGGTAGTTGGCAGTAATGCAGGATGTACAGCAAGTGCAAGCACAACAGTTTTCGTAAACGATAGCCCTGTACCAGTTATTAACGGAAATCTTTCAATCTGTGAGGGTGAAAGCACAACACTTTCGGTAACAGGTGGCGATTCGTTTGTATGGAGCAACGGAAGCACCGAAACAAGCATTGATGTTGCAAGTTCTGGAAACTATTCCGTAATTGCATCAAACAGCAACGGATGTACAGCAAGTGCATCGGCAACAGTAAATGTCATGGAAAATCCTATAGTTACAATTAGCGGAGAACCTTCAATGTGCGTTGGCGAAGCAACATATCTGACTGCCGAAGGCGGTGTTTCGTATGTTTGGAACAATGAGTTTGTGGGACAAGGCATTAATGTATATGACGCAGGAACATATTCGGTAGTAGCAACAGATGCAAATGGTTGTACTTCTAGTGCTTCGATTGTTGTGACACAAAATTCTCTTCCAGAAGTGTCAATTAGCGATCAGCAAACTATATGCAGTGGTTCGTCGGCAACACTTCTTGCTAGCGGCGGAACTTCGTATGAGTGGAGCAACGGCTCAACCGATGCAAGCATATCTGTAACAACAGGTGGCACATATACGGTTGTTGTAACCAATGGCGCAGGTTGTACAGCAACAGCAAGCGCAATGGTAACGGTAAACGAAAGTCCGTTACCACAAATCAGCGGAAATCTCTCAATCTGCGAAGGCGCAAGCACAATGCTTTCGGTAAGCGGTGGCGATTCGTATGTATGGAGCAACGGAAGCACTAGTGCAGGCATCAATGTTACAAGTTCTGGAAATTATTCCGTAATCGCATCAAACAGCAACGGATGTACAGCAAGCGCATCGGCAACAGTAAATGTTATGGAAAATCCGACAGTTACAATAAGCGGAGAACCGTCAATATGCGTTGGTGGCGCAACGACTCTTGTCGCGGAAGGTGGGGTTTCGTATTTGTGGAGTACTGGTTTCCCCGGTCAGAGCATCAATGTTTCCGAAGCAGGAACATATTCGGTAGTGGCAACTGGCGCAAATGGTTGTACCACAAGCGCATCAATGGTAGTCGTACAGTATTCCGCTCCCGAAGTCTCAATCAGTGGCAACACAACCGTATGCGAGGGCAGCAGCGAAACCTTGACCGCAACTGGTGGCGTTTCGTATGTGTGGTCAACAGGCGAAACTACATCTGCAATCAGTGTAAATGCATTTGGAATTTATTCTGTAATAGCAACAGGCAATGGCGGTTGCACCTCGACAGCAAATGTCACCGTATTTGTAGCATCGGCACCAACACCAACCATCAATGGCGACCTTCATATTTGCGACGGCGAACCGACAACATTGACCGCAAATGGTGGTGAAACCTACATGTGGTCAAACGGTTCAACCTCAAATTCGATAAACGTAAGCAATGGCGGAACATACAGCGTAATTGCTACCAATGAAAACGGCTGTACGGCAATGGTGTCGGCAAATGTCGTTGCTGGTTATTCTGTAACCAATGCAATATCGGAAACTACTGATAGCGAATTCGTTTGGAACGGTCAGACCTATACCGAAAGTGGCGACTATGTTCAGACTTTCACAGCCGCCAACGGTTGCGACAGTGTTGTGACATTGCATCTTACGGTTAATAGTGTGCAGTATTACAATATCTTTGTGATAAGCAACAACAATGCATACGGCACAACTACAGGAACAGGTGTATATGAAGCCAACGCGGAGATACAAATTTCAGCAACCGCCAACGACGGCTACGAATTTTTATCTTGGAACGACGGCAACACAGATACCTTACGTACAATTACCGTGACAGGTGATGCAACCTACATTGCAACCTTCATCCCCGCGACTGGCATCGAGGAAAATGCAAACCTTCAAATCTCTATCTTCCCCAATCCTGCAACCGACATCCTCAATATCACCTCTTCGGAAACCATTTCCGAAATTGAGATTGTAAACGCATTGGGACAGGTCGTTTATCGCACAGAGGTAAATGCAGACAATGCGGTTTGCGATGTGGAAGGATTGAAGGCAGGTGTATATGTTGTTAGGATACACGGAACGGACACGGTATCTATTTGCCAACGCAAATTCATCAAGGAATAAACATAATTTTTGTGGTATATTTTAGGGGCAGGTTTGAAACCTGCCCCTAAAATTTATATACACACAAAAATAACCCCAAATTATTGTTCATTCATAAAATATCATTACCTTTGTAGCACTTTTAGTGTAGCACCAAAAGTGCTACACTAAAAGTGTAATAAAATAAATTATCGAATATGAATAAATTATACAATCCATTCCTTGTTTTAGGATATGCTGGACACGAATATTTCTGTGGACGTGACATGGAAAGAAATGAATTAATTTCGGCTCTCAAGAACGGAAGAAACATCACGCTTATGAGTCCGCGTAGAATGGGGAAAACTGGTCTAATTCAAGATATTTTCTCCCAAATAAGCAAGGAAAACAAGAATACGGTATGTCTGTATATGGACATTTTTGCTACAAAATCTCTTGCCGACTTTGTTGTGCTGCTTGGTAAAACAGTAATCGGCAAGTTGGATAGCTTTCCACAAAAAACTGCCACAGCTATCGCCAATATTTTCAAAAGTTGCCGTGTTGTCTTTTCTGCCGATGTAGTAACCGGACTCCCACAGGCATCACTCGACTTCAAGGAACAGGACACACAAAATACACTCGGCGAGATATTCTCCTACATCAAGGAATCGGAAAGGGAATGCATTATTGCAATAGATGAGTTTCAACAGATTTCCGAATATCCAGAAAAGGAAACGGAAGCCCTACTACGCTCTTACATACAATTTTGTCCCAATCTGCATTTCATTTTTTCAGGAAGCAAGCAACACCTTATGTCCGACATTTTCAATTCGGCAAAACGCCCATTCTACCGAAGCACGGAAAAAATGAACCTGAAACCAATACCGATGGAAACATATTTCGAATTTGCAAGCAAATGGATGAAAACAAAAAAAATAGTCCTCGACAAAGGCATATTCGAGACAATTTACAATATGGTCGAAGGTCACACTTGGTATGTACAATATATTCTTAACAAATTGTTCGAGGCTGCGCCAAAAATAATTTCCGAAGAAGATATAAACGAATGTGTAGTGAAAATTGTAGAGGCAGAAACCGATGGTTACGAGCGTATATATGACTTTTTGACAATCAATCAGGCGCAACTGCTTGTCGCAATAGCAAAAGAACATATTGTAAAAGGAATAAATTCAAACGCATTCATAAAAAAATACAATCTAAAAGGTTCAAGCAGTATAAACAAGGCGCTTGCCCAACTTATCGACAAGGAACTTGTCTTTCGTAGCGAAAATGGATATTCTGTTTATGACAGGTTTATGGAATTGTGGTTAAGAAAAATGTAAACCAATGTTCCTCCCTTTCAGATTTTATCCCCATATACGGTATTCGGCGTAGGTCGAATCCAAAATCATTGCATAAGATTTCAGTTGCACACAGGTATAAAAACAATATGTCATCACAAATTGTGATGTAAAATTTGTCCATGCAACAAGAATCAAATATAAGAAACAAAATTAATATAGTTGATAAGAGATTTTGCTTATCTTTGCATTAACAAATATTATAAAATATGGATAGTGTTTTGACTTCACAAAAGATACAGACCAAATCCACAATAGGTTATAGTGATGGACAGGTGCAACGCACTTCTCCTGAAAGACTACATTCTGTAGAGGAGTTTATAACAAAGTTGGAACAGACTATTGCGGAAAATTAACAACATCAAACAACCAGAAACTTAGAAACGGCGTCAGCCATAGAAACTTAGAAACGTGAGAAGCCACCCTTCGACAGGCTCAGGGGGCAGAGAAACCAGAAACAGCGAAGCGCAGAAACGCCGCAGGCATAGAAACTTAGAAACTAAAAATATTGTATGGAACGAAATACAGAAATACGAGACGGAATAATAAACACCTTGCTTGAGAAATCGCAGTTGAAGCAAGTGGTGTACGACAATACAAAAGAGGCTTTCTCGATACTAAAAAAAGTGCTTCACGACATTGTGATTGAATACAATGCGCTTTTGAAGGATGCCGACGAGAGAATAAAACTCGAATACCGCGACCGCGGTCTGTTCGAGACCGAAATCAAGGTTGCAGGCGATTTGCTGATATTCAACATGCACTCGAACATCTTCGAATTCCCACGCAACCACGAAATATGGAAGGATAGTTATTACATTGACCGTCCGTTGGTTACATATTCGGGAATAATAAACATCTACAACTTCCTTGCCGATTCGTTCAAGTACAACAGGGACGAGGACCTTGGCTATCTGATTGGTCGTATGTTCATCAACAACGAGAGCACTTTTTTCATCGAAGGTCGTCGCGAACTGGGTTACGGCTACCCGGCATTCGGCAAGAACAAAATTGACTACGAAAGTCTGCACCAACTTGTTGAATCGGCTATCGCGTATGTGCTTAAGTTCGACTTGCTGGTTCCGCCATACAACGATGTGAAGATTGTAAATGTTGACTACATGAAGGAACGCATCAACAAGTCGAAGATGCAAACGGGCAAACGACTTGGTTTCGAATACAATGCCATAAAGGGACTGCCTCAGATGGGGTGCGAAAAGTAATCCTTATGAATGCAATACCTCGCCTAATACTAAAGCGCGACAAGGAAAAGTCGCTTATGCGCCGACATCCGTGGGTGTTTTCTGGTGCAATTGCCAAGATGCAGGGCAATCCGCAGGAAGGTGACTTGGTTGAGATATTTTCAGCCGACGGAAACTACTTGGCAACGGCACATTATCAAGACGATAGCATAATTGCAAAAATTGTTGATTTTGAACAAAATACAATAGATGATACATTTTGGACGAAAAAGTTTGAGTCGGCAATAAACTATCGCCGCAATTTTGGCTTTTTCGACTCGTCCGACACAAATGTATTTCGTCTAGTGAACGGCGAGGGCGATTTCTTGCCCGGACTGATTGCCGATTACTACAATGATGTCGTTGTGTTTCAGGCACATTCGGTGGGAATGTACAGATTGTTTCCGCAGTTTGCCAAAATAGTATGCAATTTGTTGGGCGACAGGGTTGTTTCCATCTTCGACAAGAGCAGTGCGACAATTCCGCACATACAAACACAAGATTCGTTCATTTGGGGAGATGCCATTGAGGAACGCGAAATCTGCGAAAGTGGCAACCACATGATAATCAACTTCTACGAAGGACAGAAGACTGGCTTTTTCGTTGACCAGCGCGAAAACCGCAAATTGGTCGGCGAATTGTCATCGGGCAAGCGCGTGCTGAATACCTTTGGTTATACTGGCGGATTTTCGCTGTCGGCATTGCGAGGCGGTGCTTCGTATGTCGAGACGGTTGACATATCAAAGAAGGCAATTGCACTGTGTGAGCGCAATGTTGAGCTGAATTTCTCCAATGCTCCTCACAAGGGCGTTACAAAGGATGTCCTTGATTATCTTGGCACTATCGACAATAATTTTGACATAATAATCCTTGACCCGCCAGCATTTGCCAAGAACCATCGCAGTTTGCAGCAGGGTTTGAAAGGTTACAAGAACATAAACCAGAAAGCAATTGAAAAGATAAAGCCGGGAGGATTGATTTTTACCTTCTCATGCTCGCAGGCGGTTAGCAAGGACGATTTCAAGACTATGGTTTTCACTGCAGCTGCAAATGCGCACCGCAATGTGCGTATTGTCAGACAATTGCTACACGCAATCGACCATCCAGTAAGCATTTATCATCCCGAAGGAGAATATCTGAAAGGATTGATGATAGAGGTGGAATAAAGCTACGCGGTTCCAAGGGCTACGCCCGTTTTTATGTTTCTAGGTTTCAAGTTGCCTGATTTTTTGTTGAGACGCAATGAATTGCGTCTGTACGAATTGAGACGCAATGAATTGCGTCTGTACGAATTGAGACGCAATGAATTGCGCCTGTACGGATTGAGATGCAATGAATTGCGCCTGTACGGTGTAGGGGTTATATTCAAATAATTTAAAAATTCAAATCAAAATCGTCAACCTTTAGCTCAGCGAAGCTAATCCATTTGTATCGTCATTAGATGCTGTCCTTCGACAAGCTCTCTTCGACAAGCTCAGTGTGCCACAGGAAGCAGTTCAGCATGACTAGAAAAAAGCAATCGTCAATCGTAAATCTAAAATCGTCACTCCCTTTGCATCTTGTCAGACAAATCTAAAATCGTAAATCCACAATCGTAAATAATATTGTATCTTTGCAAAAAAATATTCGTATGAACATAGCAGTTTGTGTAAAGCCGGTTCCTGACTCGAAATACTACGACCAGATAAAGATTGACCCGGTGACAAAGACATGGGACCGTTCGGGAATTCCCACAGTAATAAGCGACTTGGACAAGCACGCCCTCGAAGCGGCAATATCAATCAAGGAAAAGCACGGCGGAAAAGTAGCGGTATTCACTATGGCTCCCCCGACAATGAAGGATACCATAATGCAGGCTCTCGGCATGGGTGCCAATGAAGCATACCTTATCAGCGACCGCGCTTTTGCTGGTTCCGACACACTTGCAACATCCAACATTTTGGCAGCAGCAATCAGGAAGGCTGGCAACTTCGACCTTGTAATCACTGGCAACGAAAGCGATGACGGAAGCACAGCACAAGTTTCTGCACAACTCGGTGAATGGCTCGAAATGCCTCATGTAATGAATGTTACCAAAATCGATTGCGATGGCAACAGCATTTTTGTTACGGCAAAGCAGGACAACGGAAGCATCGACTACGAAATCGGACTTCCTGCTGTTGTTGGCGTTACCCGCAAAGTGAACAAGCCAAGATTTGTTAGCATAATGGGCTTGATGAAGGCAAAGCAGAAACCTTTCAATGTTTTCACTGCCAACGACATCGAACCGGACCCGAACTTTGTCGGATTGAAAGGCTCGCCAACACAACCGGGAGGAATTGCTTCTCCAGAAATGGGACGCAAGTCGGAAAAGATAGATGGCACACCAGAAGAAATTGCAAAACGCATTGTGGATGAACTTTATAAAGCAGGAATAAAGTAATGGAAATTCAGGAAAAGAAAAATATTTATGTAGGCGTACAGACTACACAAACTCGTGATATAAGGGACTTTATGATGGAACTAAATTCATACAAGAACATATTGGTATTTGCCGAAGTTGGCGATGACAAGATTTGCGAAAATTCGCTGGAACTGCTTGGCGAAGCCAACAGATTGAAGGCAATGCGCAACAACGATAGTTGGGTAATTGCTGCAATGCTTGGCAATGATGTGAAAAAATATGCTCCAACTCTTTTCGGTTACGGTGCCGACAAAGTTGTTGCATTTGACAGTCCAAAATTGGAAAACTACCGTTCAGACCTTTACGGAGAAGCATTGGCAGGAATTATTAATGCATATCATCCAGAAATTGTGCTGATTGGCGCAACTGCTCTCGGAAGCGAACTTGCTCCGACAGTAGCAGCAAAACTGCGTACAGGACTTGCAGCACACTGCACTGCCCTCAAGATTCTTGAAAACGGACAGTTTACACAAGTCGTTCCTGCTTTTGGCGGTAAGGTTCTCGGCGACATTTACATCCCAAACCATCGTCCACAGATTGCATCAATAAAGGCAGGCATTACCAAGAAGTTGGACTTTGTAGAGAAAGACGGCGTGGTGGAATATTTCTCGTGCGAACTCAAGGGCTTCGACAGAATGAAAGTCGTAAAGGTTGAAAAGGTACACGAAACCTGCAAGTCGCTGACCGAAGCAGACTGCATAGTAGTTGGTGGTTTCGGCATTGGTTCGAAAGAAGAATGGACAAAACTCGAAGAACTGGCATCGTTGCTCAATGGTGCAAACGGCTGCACCCGTCCTGTACTTGATGCTGGCTGGGTTAGCAACGAAAAGGCAATGATAGGCACCAGCGGAATTGCAGTTCGTCCGAAGGCATATCTCGGAATAGGTGTTTCAGGCGCTGCACACCACACTTGCGGGATAAAGGATTCTGGTCTAATTATCAGCATAAATAAGGACGAGAACGCTCCTATTTTTGCATGCTCCGACTACAAGGTTGTTGCCGACTACAAGAAAATTGTTCCCGCTCTTATAGAAGAACTAAAATCGAGGAAATAGGATAGCGATTTGCTTTCCAAAACACTTACGGCAAGCATCAATTGGTGCTTGCTGTTTTTATATGAAGTCGTCTGGTATGTTGAGGACAAATAAAAGCACAAATATTTTTTCTATATTATAACGAAATACATTAACTTTGTTGCGCTAATGCCTATTTAGAATGGTGCATGGCATAAATTAGAAAAAACGTAATTTGATTCTGACTCCTTTCATATTGATTAAAAGTATTTAGGAATCAGTGGCATACAAAAAATAAATATATGAAAAGAA
>JAFZLK010000095.1 GCA_017551515.1 Bacteroidales bacterium
TGGCAATGGCGGTGCTGGCGGTGCCGGTGGCAATGGTGCACAAGGCGGTAATGGTCCAAATGGCGAAGCCTACAAGGTTGTCGTTGTGCCTACAAGTGGTAGCCCAACTAAAACTAACGATGGTTATGGAGATGACTTGCCATCCGCTGTTCTTACTTCAATCGACTACGGCATTTCATCAAAGAAGGGCTGTACCAATTCGCAGATTGCACTAACTGGTAGTGGCGGAGCATGGGATGGTCAATATGGTGCACTAATAAACGACTTGCCCGAAAATACTTCGTCATATTCTACTGATGACGATGACATAATTGTCGGCTACTCATCTATTGGCACATACACGCCAGTAATAGACGGCAGGCGCGTTTTCATAACACAAACACGCAACATTGGCGACATTGACGGTGCAGACGAGTTCGATTCGGGAACAAGCGAAACTTATTCGTATGGCACAGAATTGTCTTCGGACGATGTAATGTACTGGTCGGTGGTTTCTGCCGATGGTCTCACGAATTACGATTCATACGTCTCTGTTGCTGGTGGATCATCTGCAACATATACGGTCAATTCCGATGCGCTTGGGCTTACAGCCGGCGACTATTACATAAAACTCGTGATTGACAATAGTTGTTGTGGTTTGTCTGTTCCTATCTGGAAGAAAATGACCGTAAATGATCCTTCTGCTCTACCAATCGAACTTCTTTCGTTTACAACACAATGTGATGGCAAGTCATCTCTTGTGGAGTGGACAACCGCTTCCGAACACAACAACGACCATTTTGAACTAGAGCGTTCCGATGATGCAGTAAATTTCGCGGAAATCGCGCGTGTTGCAGGCGCAGGAAATAGTATCGAGCAAATAGACTACACATATACCGACTACGACATACATAGTGGCGACAACTACTATCGTCTGTGGCAAGTTGATTATGACGGCACACGAACTGCATCGGAAATCATTGTTGCCACTTGCATTGATGAAGCCGTTGATATGCCCGAAGTGCTTGCATATCCTAATCCGTTTAGCAATGAACTTACCATGGTTCTTGAAAACTTTGGTAATCGTTCAGCACGAATTGAAATTTATGACATGCTTGGTCGGGTGGTGAAATCACTAAGAGTTGATAATCCGTATAATAATAGAGAAATAATCCTCCGCCTTAACGATATTCCTGCTCAGGCGTACAATATACGGATAAGCACAGCAGATTTTGTGACAAACAAGCAGGTGGTAAAGAATTGATAATGGATAATTTACAATGGATAATGGTCATTGCGCCCCTTCAACAAGCTCAGGGAGCGATAACATTCTGCTCGTCGTATGCATGAAACTACGACTAACAACAGAAAATAAATTTAGTCATACACTACTCAATTTATAGTAAAGCAAAGCGGAATTGCCTCCCCAGCGTTCCGCTTTTTTCCCTTCTAAAAAAACATATTTTTATTTATTGTATATCATTATTTTTTTTGTATTTTTGCCACCGCAAAAGGTTAAGGGAAGCGTGTGAGATTCACGCACAGTACCCGCTGCTGTATGTTCCTTTTATGGACTGCGCAACAAGTCACTGTAATCCTCAAGGTTATGGGAAGACGCGCAGTTCGGAACGAGTCAGAAGACCTGCCTGTTGCAGTCAAAATTAATGGCTTTCGGGAGATAGAGCCTGACAAAACATACTTGTTTTTCCCGTGACTATGAGTTTTGGCAGTCAATGTTCTTTATTTATTAATTTTAAATTTTTAAGTTTATGAAGAAGACTATACTAATGGTCGTAGCACTTTTATGTGCATTTGCTTGCTTTTCGCAAGTAGTTGATTTCGAGGAGTTAACTCTCGAACCTGATACGTCGTGGATTGGTGCCGATGGAACAGGACAATTCACAAGTTCGTATCTTACCCTTTACAATGACTACGACAATAATTATGGTTCGTGGCAGGGCTTTGCCTACACAAATGGTACTGATGCGGAAACTTATTCGTTTAATAACCTTTCTAGTTGCGTTGGTCATGGTGCAGGCAATTCTACTTATTATGTAACTGCATACATAGGTTCGGACTGGATGGGAGGCACATACGATCCAATACCTGTTGGAATGAAAATAAACACTGAAAATGCAGGCAATTTTGCAAATCGTGGCGCATATTTCTGCATGTCTGTGCTTTTGAAAGGAGATGTTGAAAGAACTTATGCTTCTCACCAGTTCTTTTTCAAACTAAAAGCATCGGCTTACGCAAACGGCACACTGGTTGGTGATCGCGAAATTATGATGGCAGACTTTACCGAAGGTCATTCGTATATGATGGATGACTGGACATACGTTGACCTTTCATGGATTGAAAATGCTGATAGCTTGAATTTTATAGCAATGAGCAATGATACCGCTGGTGGTCATGGTATCAACACTTCCATGTATTTCTGCATGGATAACTTTGGTGCAGAAAATCCATATACAGAAATTGTTGATTTCGAGAATTTGACACTCGACCCTAATTCCGCATGGATTGGTACTGATGGCTCAGAAAAGTTTACTAGTTCATACCTAACACTTTACAACACGTACGAATATTACGAAGACTATGATATGTCTTACTGGGAAGGATTTGCTTACACCAATGGCACCGATACCGAAACTTTTGATTACGACAACCTTTCTGCGGCAGTAGGACACGGTCACAACAACTCTTCAAATTATGTAACATCTTATATGGGATGGTATGGTAAGTCTGGCATAAAGATAGATACCGAACATTCTGTCAACTTTGACAACCGTGGCGCATATTTCTGCTTGCCGACTTTGCTTGTCAAGCATATTGATCAGGTTGATTTTGAAACAAACCACTATTACTATTCGGTAAAGGTTACTGCATACGCAGCAGGCGAAGAAGTCGCAAACCGTGAAATCGTAATGGCTGATTATAGAATTGGTGCTAACTATATGATGGACAAGTGGACTTACGTTGATCTATCGTGGATTGCAAATGCCGACAGTTTGTATTTCGAGGCTTTGGGCAATGAATACAACGATTATGGATTGAACACTCCTACATATTTCTGTATGGATGATTTCGGTGCTGAAGCTCCTAACGCTATTACTGCAACAGCAGGCGAAGGAGGTTTTATCTCTCCAATGGGAACCGTATATGTTGATGATGATGAAAACCAGTCGTTCACAATCACTCCTGCTGCTTGCTACCAAATTGCAAGCGTAATGGTTGACGAAACCGATGTTACAGAAGAAGTTGCTGAGGCTAATGGCTTTTATACATTCGAAAATGTAACTGCCAACCACACTATCGCAGCAACATTTGCACAAATAACCTACACAATTACTGTTAACGCTGGCGAAAACGGAACTATCACTCCAAACAATGAAGGCAATGCAACTGTAAACTGCGGTGAAAACATTACTTTCACAATCACTCCTGCTGAAGGCTATATGATTGAAACAGTAACTGTTGACGAAGAAGAAGTTGCTACACTAAACGCATACACATTCGAAGACGTAACAGGAAATCACACTATTGCAGCAACATTCGCAGAAATTCCTGAAGGCAGTGTAGTTGTTATGGTAAACGCTACCGAAGGTGGAACTGTAACCCCTATGGGAACTCAGACAGTCGTTTCTGGTGAAAATCTGATTTTGACTGTTACTCCCGACAATTGCAAAAAAGCATTGGTAAACGGCGAAGAAGTTGAGATTGACGAAGAAAGTCACTACACCGTTGAAAACATAACCGAAAATATGAACGTAAATGTTAGTTTCGAGCAGATTACTTACACTATCACGGTTAATGCTGGTGAAAACGGAACTATCACTCCTAACGATGAAGGTAGTGCTATTGTAAACTGCGGCGAAGACAAGGCATTTACCATCACAGCTAACGAACACTACAGAATAGCAAGCGTAATGGTTGATGAAGACACTGTTACTTCTGAACTTGTTGACGGTGTTTACACATTCGTTAATGTAACAGCTGACCACACA
>JAFZLK010000096.1 GCA_017551515.1 Bacteroidales bacterium
GATCGTTTGGTGGTTAACTTCGTTGAGGGCTGCGCCGTTCTAAGTTTCTTGTTTTTGTGGGCTTGAAGGCTCAAAGTCTTAAAGACTTGAAGACTGCTTTTTGCCTGTTAGCCTTTAGTTCTTTTAGCCTTTCAGCCTGTTAGCCTTTTTACCTCACAACCACCTCATCACAGAAAATCCAGCAGGGCTGTCCTACCCCACGATGCCATTCGGGATTAACACGCAAGGATTCAGCTTTAAGTCGTACATATCTGGCATTCTGCTCCGAAACGGAAAATTTGAAACCTACAATCTTACATTCCACCAGTGATTCCTCGTTCTCGTAAGTTTTGCGACCTACTTCACGCCAATTCTTTCCATTTGCCGACACATAGCATGTCACGCACTTGGGTGCAAAAATCCACGACAAAGGATAAAACAGGAAGTCGGCACTCACTTCGGAAATACTTTGCTCTGTGTCCAAGTCTATCACAACATCCATGTCATTTCCTTGAAAACCAAGCCAGTTGTAGTAATAATTCATCAAACCGACTTTGCCATCCGTCAACGCCATTGGTCCACCGACATCGTAGGTATTGCTCCATTCTGTTGAACATGCAACCTGCTTGCCCAAAGCGAGATTCTTTCCTGTTGACTTTGCAACAATATTGGCAATGTTCTCCTGCATCTGCTTAGGTGTATATTTTGCCTCGTCAAGTTGCTTTACGCCAAGTCGAGCACAATCATCGACAAACCTTTGCGCCATGTCAAGCATTTCTCGGCGAGCAATCCTGTTTCCGTTGCCATCCATTGTAAAAAACGACAATTCAGAACTTATTTCATACAGTGACAAATCAAGTGTGGCAAAATCTAGCGGCATTTCAAGCAAACGAAGCCTGTCATTGTATGTTTTTGCGTCCGAATCGGAACAACCATCGTAAGGCATCACAGCATACGCGGATGCAAAAAAATTGCGATATTCTGCAATCTTATCAGGCGACAGATAACTATCTTTTGCATCGATGGGATAACCATAAATATTCAGTCCTTTCCCCGACTCCACCAATGCCTTTTGCATTGTGTCGTAATACTTTGCCACAAATTCGGAACGATTTTTCCCATAATGCGCATCAAGGAAACGAGTTCGCAGACTATCAACATCAAGATTTACATTCCACAGCAAATGCGCAATGAGATAAGTGCGCCATTCATAGTTTTCGGTAATGTTCTGATTGGAACCCTGCTCAAAAATCATCGGAATGCCATGCTTGTAAAAATCCTGCAAGTTGGGCTGAATTACATGCAAATTCGGGAAAGGGTCCATATAATTGCGAAACTGCACCACATAATCCCAAAGGAAAATATTGTTGGTGAGCGCTGTCCAATCCTTCAAATCCTGCTGAAACGAATATTTTGAAGTGTCGTCAGAAATTGGTCTGTGGCGCGGGCATTCAATAGAACAGAGCATAATATTCACATTGCCGGCAGGTTTTATGTTCTTTGGCGCATGGCGTGTCTGCTGATATGCAAGCGTTGAAATAACCTTGTCGGGAAATCGCTCAGCAACTTGGTTAACAAACCATATCATTGTCCCCGACTGACCGCCATAAATGGAATCCAAACGACGACAATTCTCGCACTGGCACGACGATTCGTTGTCGTTCTGCGAAACAGACCATATTTTACAATCAGGATTTTCCTTTATTTTCTTTTCCAAGTTAGCACAAAGAACCTCAAGCACTTCCGGATTGCTAAGGCACAACTGACCGTCGCGCACACGCATTCCGTTCATTTCAGAAAACCACTCGGGATGCACGTCAAAATACTCCGAAACTGGCACCAAATCCTTGAACGTATGCACAAAAAGTCCCCACTCCTTGTTGAAATCGGTACGATTGTGCAGTTTGTGCCACTTGGCATAACGCGGGTCGGCATTGGGAATCAACTGCAAGGTTTCACGATAGCGAAAGGAAGGATTCTGCACCACATGAAGGTCAAGTTCTACCGCTCCATACTGCTTTTCTACTTGTATGCTATTGCTTGTAGTGTATGTGCAACCAAGATAATTTTCAAGCAGATGATAAACACCATACAACGATGCTATTTCTTGATTTCCAAATATATAAAGATTATGCTCCTCGGTATGAATCAAGAATCCATCATCGTGAATGTCACCAGAATACCTTTTGCAAATGTCCTGCGAAATTGCATTGCAACCTATCGAAATGGCATGTCCACCAGAGAAATCAGCCTCTGCCACAATCGGGTACTCGTGACCGAAAATCTCGGAAAGGAAACCGCTCAACTCAACAGATGTCGCATAATCGTCTGTTGTAGTATCTCCATCATACACAATGACATAATCGTCATATTGCGACAAAACAACAGAATTGCGGTTACTGCACGAACAAAGCAACACTATACTGCCAACTATTACAAACAATAAATTCCTCATAACTAAAACTTATCTACATTAACACCACTCCGAGACGCTCCCTGAGCGTAGCAGAAGGGCAAGTCGATGGGTGTCTAAATATAAAAATAATTGTAATAAAGTAATTTTCAACACTTGGCTTCGACTACGCTCAGCCGGCGAATATACGTTAAAAATATTACGCATAACAAATTACAGATTTTGCACCGTCATTTCACCCGACTTAACACGGAACTTGAATTCTGCCGAATTTTTAGCGGAATGGCTTTTCTGTTCGCGATAGACAACGCGGTAATAACCAGGTTGTAAACGCAACTTGTAATGCGTCTTGTCGGGAGAAAATTCGTAAATATCGGTAAGAATGTCGCCATTCTGGTGCAAAAGCGTACCAAAAGCAGGACTGCGGAAGTTTATTACCACTGTTCCTGGCTGCGGAATGTCAACCTTACGCAACTTGCCTTGGTCTATGCGCACGGCATTTACGTATGTGCGTGGCATGGTGAGTATTTCCAAATCATACTGACCGACAATAAGTTTCTGCTTTTTATCGGCATCAAGAGTATGAATTGTGTGTGGCAGACCTGTTTCGCGAATTATGCACTTAATGTCGGAATCGGCAGGGTCATCGCCCTTGACATCGACCAGCAAAGTGCCCTGTGGGGCAGGAACATCAATTATGTTCAACTTGCCTTCCTCAATGCTTATGCCGTCCTTATAGACTGGCGGAACGGTATGCACCTTCAACTTGTACTGCGACAACACATCTAGATAAATCGTATCGGGCTGACCGTCTGCGTTCATCGTGTGCATATAGGTGTAGCGCACATCGCCAGATGTCATATCGTGGAACGACATTGCCACATTGGTTTCGGTTGGCTTACCATTGATATCGAGCAGATTCACACGCACCGCCGTCAGCGATGTTACTTCCGACACAATGGTGTTTATTGCCTGACGGAACTGCTTTGCGTTTCCTGCATCGAAATAGTTGCCCATACAAGCAAGCATATCCGCCTGCTTGACATCAATGTTGATACCGATGATATAAGGTTTCAGCACAACGCCTTTTTTCTGCAAGGCAGCACTCACCTCGCATGGATCGCCCTGACACATTTCTATGCCATCGGTAACGAGGATTATTATGTTTCTGCTGTCGTTACCTTCGGGAAAATCCTCCTCGCTTCGTCCGAGCGAATAGGCAATCGGCGTTGTTCCCTTGGGCGTTATCGACATCAGTTTGTCGCGAATAAGTCCTATTGTGCGCTCACCGAACGACACTTCAAGTTTGGAATCGTGGCAATCCTGCGGTGGCACTGGACTTTGGTGTCCGTAAACGCGCAAAGCAACCTCAAGCGGATGCTTTTTCTGAACCCTTTCGAGCGAATCAAGCAGTTCGAACATCAACTCGCGAGCCTTAACGAACTTTTGCGTCCCTTCCCACTTGTCAGACATACTCATCGATGCATCAAAAATAAAAAGTATGCGTGTTAGAGGTGGTTCCGGCTCTTCGACTATGGGTTTGCGTGTCTGCGAAAAAGCAAGCATTGAAACCAAGATGGACAATATGATGAGGACAATCTTCTTCATAAAATTATTTTATGGTGCAAAAATAAAAAAATAAAATTGTAATATGCACGAACAATTTCGTATTTGGAGACAAGTGTTTTATGATTACTTCAAACCTTTTGGTCCTTTTGCTTGCAAGCCTTTCATCTTCATAATAATATCCTCTCTTCCCATCTGTCTCAAACGTTTTTCAATCTTTTTGCGTGCATCTGGGGTGTACCAGAAGAAATACATGTTTTGGTTTTCACGTTCTTGGCGCGACTTTGGAACATATACCTTTTCCATAGTATATGGATTCAATTCGGTGTAGTACATCACGGTTGAGAGCGTCATAGGCGTGGGCGTGAAGGTCTGTACCTGCTCGGGACAAATGCCGAGGTCGCTGATTTGCGCCATGAGTTCTGCCATATCTTCCTCCTTACATCCTGGATGTGCCGAAATAAAGTAAGGGATAAGTTGTTGTTTCAGACCATATTTCTTGTTGGTGCGGTCGAACAGCGCTTTTAGTTCTTCGAACTTGGCAAACGGTGTTTTACGCATAAGTTCAAGCACCTTTGGCGACGAATGCTCAGGCGCGACTTTCAATCGTCCCGAAACAAATTTTGAAATCACAAGTTCGAGGTATTTTTCGTTTATGCGGTCGGTTTCGGCATTGCCGGTCTTGTGCAGGGCTATGTCGTAGCGGATTCCACTGCCTATGCTTATCTTCTTTATACCTCTAACTTCCAGCGCTTTGCGGTAAAGTTTGCAAAGTTCCTCGTGCGAAGTGTTTAGGTTGGGACAAATCTTTGGTGCTATGCACGATGGTCGCTTGCACTTGTGGCATAGACTTTCATCGTTGCCGTGCATTTTGTACATGTTTGCCGATGGCGCGCCTATGTCTGAAATGTGTCCCTTGAACTCTGGCATTCGCGAAATGCGTTCAAGTTCGGTTATTATCGACTGTTCGCTTCGGCTTGAAATGAGTTTTCCTTGATGTGCGGCAATGGTGCAGAACGAGCATCCGCCAAAGCATCCACGGTGTATTGTTACCGAATTTTTTATCATCTCGTAGGCGGGAATTGCTGGTTTGCCGTTGTAGCGCGGATGGGGAAGCCTTGTGAACGGCAATGCATAGATGCTGTCCATTTCGCGTTCCGACAGCGGTTCGTATGTGGGGTTGACGATAAGTTTGGAATGTTCCAACTGCTGGGTTATTCGTCTGTTTGTAAACGAGTTTGCTTCGCGCTCGACGATGACAAAATTTTCAGCGTAGTTGCGTTTATTGGCAAGGATTTCGTTGTACGAATGCAGCACAATGTCGTCCTTTTTTATGTCGTTCTCGTCGCTGAGGTAGGCGATTTGATTGATGTTGAAGCAGTTGTAGTGGTGTCCGTCGTTGTCGATGCGGTTGGCAACCTCTACAATCGATTTTTCGGACATTCCATAGCATAGTATGTCGGCACCCGACATTTCCAGCATAGAACTCAATATTTTGTCCTGCCAGTAATCGTAGTGTGCGAAACGGCGCATTGATGCTTCGATTCCACCGATGACGATGGGAGTATCGGGAAACAACTGCTTGAGTATCTGACAGTAAACTTTTGTTGCATAGTCTGGACGGTGACCGCTTTTGCCGCCTGGCGTATAAGCATCATCGCTACGAAGTCGTTTGTTGGCGGTGTAGTGGTTTAGCATACTGTCGATGTTGCCTGCCGAAACGCCGAAGAACAGCCGTGGCGCACCGAATTTACGGAAGTCGCGAAGGTCGTCCTGCCAGTTGGGTTGAGGAACTACAGCCACGCGGTAGCCTGCATTCTGCAAAACCCTTGCAATCACAGCAGGTCCGAAAGATGGATGGTCAACAAAGGCATCGCCGCTGATTAATATTACATCAACATAGTCCCAGCCGAATGCCTTCAGTTCCTTTATGGATGTTGGAAAAAAATCGAGGATGCTTCTCTGTTCCACTTTTGTTGAGGTTGACTATCTGCTGAAAATATCGTTCCGGAACATTGGTGAGAATGTCATTGTCGGAGCCATCGGGTACAATCCGTATTCTGGCATCAGCGGGTGGCGATTGCCTTCGCGGATGCTTACTGCTATGCTTATTGTTGATTTCTCGGTAATCTTGTAGTCAGCTCCGAAAAATCCCGAAAACGACGGCTTGTTTGGATTGTAATAATCATTGAAACTAACTGCAGCAGCACCGTAAACATTGATTTTGGGCGTTAGTGAGTACGTGCCTTTTGCAAATAGTGTGTATTGCGGATGTCCGTAAAAACTTTTGTTTTCAGCCGATTCTATGGGAGAAAACATTGAGTACGAAACAGCAAATCCGCCCGACAATGTGAATTTGTCAGTTACTTTGTAGCCAAATTCTGGTGCAGCGAATCCCATTCCGAAAGCGTGACCTCCGAATCCGCCTACCGATACGCCAGTGTTGAAACGACACATAAAGCGTGATTCTTTGGACTGCTTAGCGTTAAGTGTTGATAATGAATCTGGTTCGTACAAGTACAACTTGCCGTCCTGTGCCATTGCTACAGCGGTAATTGCCAGTAATACTATTGCCAAAACAAACCTTTTCATTCCTAATGGAAAATTTGCCGTAAAGTTAAGCAATAATTACGAATTGACAATCGCGGTTAAGAAAATTTTAATGATTGTAAGGTTGCTAATAGAAGACATTACGAAAATTTTCATAACGAAAATATTCGTAATAAAATTGGCGAACATATACAAGTTGACAAAAAATTATGTCACTATCTTTCATTGCTTGTTTCACTGCGCGAGCTAAAGGTACCGCAAGTTAGAACAATAACGCGATACGGAACGGGGAGCGTCATATTGTTCAACTATGCGGAACGCACAGCCTCGTGAAGCAAAGCGAACAATCTCCTGTTGAAAATGTTTCTATAGGAGATTCCGTATAAACGAACTCACAAGCAATGTACCTTATGCTGTTCGTTCAGTTTTACGGAATGACGAAGAGTATTAGTCAACATGTATATAGAATCCTAAAATTTTCATTGCTAAATCTGATGATTTATAAATTTTTGCCAAACTGAAAAAAACAGTAATTTTGCAGTCGTATGATTTACGAAGCATTTGTTTGCTCGTTGTAATTTAACTGAGATGGAAGTTTTTCTTAATATAATAATCTTCTTGGTGCTTGCCGTACTAGTGGCGAAACTGCTGTTCCGCTACTTGATGCCTTGGCTTTTGCGAAGGTTTGTCGAGAAAAGGATGAAGCAGTTCGGTGATAATTTTTACCAGCAGGAAGAAAATGAAAACAATGGCACAGGACGGACTTTCGGAGACATAAAGATAGACCATATTCCGCAAAAGGATAATGCAAAAAAAGAGCAGGTTGATGAGGAATATGTGGATTTCGAGGAAATTGACAAAAACTAATGGCGGATGAACTACGAGTTTTTCATAGCGAAACGATTGGTAGCTCGACAGAACAAAACTTCAGGTTTCAGCAGGACTATTTTAGGAATTGCAGTGGCTGGAATTGCTGTCGGTATTGCCGTGATGCTCGTCTCCATTGCAATTGTCACTGGTTTCAAGAACGAAATATCCCGTAAGGTTATTGGCTTTGGCTCACATATTAGCATTACTAACTACGACAGCAATTCATCGTACGAAACGGTTCCAATATCAGGCGAACAGACGTGGCTTGCCTCGGTAAGAGAGATGGATGGCATAAAGTCTGTAAGTCGATACATAACCAAGGCAGGAATCGTGAAGACGGACGAATACTTGCAAGGTGTTGTTTTCAAAGGCGTTGACTGTGAATACGATTGGTCGTTCTTTAAGGAGTACCTTATCGAAGGAAAAATCCCTGAAATTTCGGATACGGCTCGAACAAACGATGTGCTGGTGTCAAAAAGTATTGCCAATGCCCTGAATTTGAAATTAGGCGATTCGTTTGCTTCTTACTTCATACAGAACCCTCCCAGAATGAGGAAGTTTACTATTGCAGGCATATACGATACTCAGCTCGAGGAGTTTGACAAGATGTATATCATCGCCGACATCAAGCATTTGCGCAAACTTAACGACTGGAAGGAAGGGCAAGTGTCCGGATTCGAGGTCAAGATTGATGATATTGACAGGCTTGATGAGTATTGCCAGAAAGTGTCACAAAAATGCTGTTCGTATAGTCCCGATGTTGAAATGTTAAAGGTAACGAGCATAAAGGACGAATATCCAGGCATATTCGACTGGCTTTCGTTGCTAGACATGAACGTATGGATAATTCTCATATTAATGGTGGCAGTCACGGGCTTCAACATGATTTCAGGTCTGCTTGTGCAGATACTCGAGCGCGTGAACATGATTGGCATACTTAAGAGTATTGGTGCGACAAACCATTCAGTAAGAAAGGTTTTCCTGTATTTTGCATCTTACCTTATAGTAAAGGGCTTGCTGTGGGGCAATGTTATTGGTCTGTTGCTTTGCCTCTTGCAGAAATATTTCGGAATTGTGAAATTAGATCCTACATCATATTATGTGTCAACTGTTCCAATAAATCTTGATATTGTTAACATCTTGATACTTAATGCAGGAACCTTGGCTGTGATTGTGCTCATGATTATACTTCCATCGTTCATCGTCTCGAAGATTACGCCTGCCGATTCGATGAGATTCGAGTAGAAAATAGTTACAAGATTTGCATTTCAATCTAAATCAATCAAAAATAGTAAATCGTACTTCTTAAATCGTAAATTACATTATCTTTGCACACGCAAAAAAATATTTTATGGCTTTACAAGAATCTTTTGAAATACAAGGAAATAAACTTTTCAAGCGTCGCAGTTGGCTGCCAGTTTTGATACTTGTGCCAGGTGCTGCGTGGTTTGCATACATTACATATTTGCGCAATACGGTTATGCCCTGGTGGTTGCCAGTGATTTTTCTTTGCATTGGTTTTGTGGGACTTGCAATAAGAATAGCAACCGTAGGACATACACCAAAAGGTACAAGCGGGCGAAACACCACACAGGGACAGGTGGCAGAACAGCTCAATACTTCAGGAATCTATTCCACTGTAAGACATCCGCTTTATCTCGGAAATTTCTTCATGTGGCTGGCACCTGCGTTGATGGTCATGGATGTATGGTTTGTATTGTTCTTCTGCGCATTCTACTGGATTTACTACGAACGCATTATGTATGCCGAAGAAGCGTTTTTGCGCAAAAAATTCGGTGATGCTTATCTCGAATGGGCAAATCGTACTCCTGCATTCATCCCGAGTTTCCGCAATCACTGCAAATCGAATCTTCCGTTTTCGGTGCGCAATGTGCTAAAGCGCGAGTACAACGGATTTTTCAACCTGATTCTTATTATGACCGCCTTCCGCGTACTCGAATTTGCCATTGTGGAACATAGGTTTTTCCTCGACTGGGTATGGATTGGAATCTTTGCGGTAGGTTTGCTTATCTTCTTGGTGTTGAAGATTTTGAAGAAATTTACCAATGTCTTAAATGTGGAGGGTAGATAATGAAAAGAAGTATTGTTTTAGCAGTTGTATTGTCGCTTGCTGTATTTTCATCTTGTCATAAAGATGGCGAAATTGCTAGTGGAGATGTCATTACCAAGAAAATACTCTACGATGTACCAATTGTAAATTTGCTATTGGAAGACAGGTCGGAAAACGATCCCAACTGGTTTTGGGAGAATTTGCCATATCCGGCTGGCGATAAATTTATCGACGACTTGTTTGCCGATGCCCGCGACTGCAACATACCAATATATTATTACGACCCAGAAGGCGATTATGAGCATCTAGAGCGCATTCCCGACAGCAAGGTCAAGAATATGTTCGAGAACGAAATGACAGTTTCACTTCCTGTGCCTGATGTATTTGACGAAACAACAAACGCTTATATCTCTAGGCCTAATGTCGATTTTCAATTGGACCAGACAAGAATTTTGAAACTTAGGTTTCTTGAGGAATGGCGCTTTGACAATAATATGATAACAAAGAAAGTGCTTGCAGTGGCTCCTGTGTTTACTATAAATATAGGTGGTACAGAAGCTCAGGATGGTTACGCCTACAATACCGTGAAATTCTGGATTATGGCTGATGCTAAACTTCTTAAGTAATGGACGAGTATAATGTTGTATATCAGCACGAAGCGATTGAGTTTGTGACGGTGGCAAAGGAATTTGTCCGTTTGCTCGAAAATGCCCGCAACATGACCAAGGATGATTTTATCGACCATTCGGTGAAGATGTTGCCCTTGCTTTACCAGAAAGGCGTTATGCTGCCCGAAATTACCGACTACGATGATGATTTCTCCGAAAAGTTCGTCGATGAGGCAACATGGTCGTACATACAGCAGACAACATCGACAAGGCTCGATGAGGACGATGAGTTCGTGCAGGTTCAGGATGCAACAATGATGAGCTCAATGGACTCGATGAGCGTTGGCTTGTCGGAAATTTATGCCGACCTGTATCAGGAGATGGGCGACCTTGTTGGTGCATACCGCATTGCAAACGATGATGTTATGCTTGCTGCTTTGGCTTGTTGCCGCAACAATTTTCCAGACTACTGGGGAGTAAGGCTTCTTGCTCTTTTGAAGGCTCTCCACGAAATTAAGTATCGAAGAAATGATTGAACGACCATATCAGCCCAATATTACCCCGGATGAAATCTTGAAGTTGCCCTTGTATGCATACGATGGCGAAGTGGTTTGTGTCGATACTTTGGAGAAATTTCGTGAGGTGAAGGACGAACTTTTCCTTGAAACTCTCTGGGGATTTGATACAGAAACCAAACCATGTTTCAGAAAAGGTGCGTCGAACAGAAAGAATGTCGCTTTGCTTCAACTTAGCAGCAGAGAAAAGACTTATATATTCAGACTCAATAAGATAGGTCTGCCAGTGGAACTTTGCAACTTACTTTCGTCGGATAGATTTACTAAGATTGGACTTTCTTCGCGCGACGACATCAAGGGATTGCAGAAACTTGCGTCTTTCGAACCAGCTGGATTTATTGATTTGCAGAGCATTGTGCCGGAATATGGCATCGAGGAGAAAAGTTTACGCAAGTTGGCAGCTATTGTGCTAGGCGTGAGAATCTCTAAGGCTCAGCAACTTAGCAATTGGGAAAGCGATGTGCTTACCGAAAAGCAAATTCGTTACGCAGCCACCGATTCTTGGGTTACACGACAAATATATGTTGAGATGAAATTGTAGCAACGCAATGCTTTGCGTTGAAAATGCAATGCATTGAAGTTTACAAAATGTTAATTAATCGTTAGATTATTAATCACAAGTTACTAATTTACAACCAAATACACTTTTATTAAACCTCATTGTTCACAAATTAACAGTTTGTCGGGATGCAGGTAGTTATAAATGTGGTAATTTTGCCCCGTCGAAATTTGATGTATATGAATATGTATGTAATTGCGGGTTGCAATGGAGCAGGTAAAACCACTGCTTCATATTCCATACTTCCGGAAATGCTGGAATGTACGCAATTTATCAATTCCGACGAAATTGCCAAGGAGTTACCACCTCAGTCGAGAGGTATTAAGTTTGAGGCAACACGCATAATGTTGTCGCGCATGTATGCTCTCATCGAGGAAGGAAGCGATTTCGCTTTCGAGACAACTTTGGCGACAAAAACATTCAAGGCAATCATAAAGAAGGCAAAGGACAAGGGCTACAAGGTAACTCTTGTTTTCTTTTGGTTGGATACGCCGGAACTCGCTCTGCGCCGTGTGCAGGAACGTGTTGAACATGGTGGTCACGATGTGCCTAAAGATGTGGTTTACAGACGGTATGTAGCCGGAATGCGCTATCTTTCACAGATATACATTCCTATTGCCGACTACTGGATGATAATCGACAATTCAAACAATCCTTTCAAACTCATCGCCGATGGAGCCAAGGAGGAAGTCTTGAATGTTTATGACGAATGTGTTTTTAATCAAATAATTACAGATGGAAAATTGCGAAATTAAAGAACTACGAAAGAAAATTCTTAATGGATTGAATCTTTCTTATCGAAAATTATTGGAGACGAGAAAACAGCAGAACGAAACACTGGTTGTTTCGGAAGGTGGTAAAGTTGTATTGCTTGAGGCAAAAAAGGTTAGATTAAAAGTATATAAATAGGATATGGATAAAGTTGCCGAATTACAGACAATAGCCAGGCAGGTTAGACGCGACCTGCTGAGAATGATTCATGCAAAAAAATCGGGACATCCGGGCGGTTCTCTTGGCGTAACCGACTTGATGGTTACATTGTACTTCGATGTGATGGAACACGATCCCAAGAATTTCGACATCAACGGAAAAGGTCAGGATTTGTTCTTCCTGTCGAACGGACACACATCGGCTGCATGGTACAGTGTTCTTGCTCGCGCAGGGTATTTCCCGGTTGAGGAACTCAAGACTTTCCGCGCTATAAATTCCCGTTTGCAGGGACATCCGACAACTGCTGAAGGTTTGCCGGGAATCCGCATTGCTTCGGGTTCGCTCGGACAAGGCTTGTCGGCTGCCTGTGGTGCTGCGCTTGCAAAGAAGCTCAACGCTGACAATCATACAGTTTTCTGTCTGATGGGTGATGGCGAAATCGAGGAAGGTCAGGTTTGGGAGGCAGCAATGTTTGCAAATGCCCGCGAAATCGACAACCTAATTGCTTTCGTTGACCTCAACCGCAAGCAGATTGATGGTACTACCGAAGATGTCATGAAGCTTGGTGATGTAAAGGCTAAGTGGGAAGCATTTGGCTGGTATGTGCTCGAGTGCAACGGCAACGACATTGCCGACTTGCGCAAGACCATCGCCGATGCAAAAGGTCATCTCGGCAACAAGAAGCCTGTAATTGTACTCATGAAGACCGAAATGGGTATGGGCGTTGACTTTATGATGGGAACCCACAAGTGGCATGGTACTCCGCCAAACGACGAACAGCTTGCTGCTGCTTTGGCTCAGTTGCCCGAAACTCCATTAGGCGATTATTAAAATTGAATATTCTAGATTTTGATATAACGGCGTTCCATTGGGGATGCCGTTTTTTTTGAATGTTAAAAATAAATTTTAAAATTCGTTTCGATAGTAAAAAAAAGCGTATATATTTGCAACTGAATAATAATTGAATAATGGAAACTTTAAATACCGCGGTTTGCACAAATAGTTCACAATCTATTCAGCGAAGAAAATCTGGCAATGTTCACATTGTGGATTCTTATGTGGATATGCCTGAAAATTGTGTGACTTTTGATAAATTTGAGAATGAATTTTTCCTGCAGTTGAAAAAACGATATGGAAAATTATAGGATAATCGTGCATGATCGGGTTTATAAAACCATTGAGCGGATTCAAGATTATATAGCATCACTGAATACATACGAGGCAGCCGAAATTTATTCCATAAAATTATTTGCAGAAATAAAAACTTTGGCAAATCCTATACTTGCCAACGCTATTCAATATAGTCAATGGCAAACCGCAAAGAAACTGCATCCTCATGCTAAACGCCTTATCACAAAAAATCGGAAGTGGAATATTATTTTTCACATACAAGGGCGGTATGTAATAATTGACGGAATAATTCCTACTTCGCTTATGAAATAAGTTAGCGCAATTTTCACAAGAGTAATACTAATAACTATGAAATTCGGGTTGAGCGATAGTGTAATAGGAGAGTTGCAGGATGTGTTTCGCCGTCATAAGAATATCAGCAAGGTGTTGATTTTCGGATCAAGGGCGAAAGGCAATTACCGAGAAGGTTCTGACATTGACCTTGTTGCTATTGGCAATGATTTGGATTACAGCCAGATAATAAAAATACTGACCGAAATAGACGATTTGGAACTGCTATATTCTGTTGACTTGCTTGACTATAGAAAAACCGTTGACACTCCTATAGGCGACCACATAAACCGTGTGGGACAGGTGTTTTATCAGTCGACGTGAAACTATTTGGAATTTGCGAGATTTTTACGACGGTGTTTCCATTGGGAGGCACCGTTTTTTATAAATGAAAATCAATTTTCTCTTTTGTTTTTCAATTCGATTCTTTATCTTTGTGCCACTGAATTTGAGTTTTATTTTTGATGGATGGCACGGCAAACATAGCACCTGCACAATTCTTACGGCAGACCGATAGGATTGCTGGATTGCGTTTTACCCCCCCATACACACCACCTTAATAATCAGCAAGTTACAAAACTACAAAATTACTACTATACGGCAAGCTCGGAAGATTTACTCCCTCGCTCGCATAACATTCGTATATGCCCAAACCACGGCACACTATTCTTTTCATAAAAAAAGAACCAATAACAATTGAGAAATAATTTTTAAATTTTATGATAATGAAAAACTTAACTAAATTTTTTGTGACAACCGTTTTTCTGCTTTCAGTGGCAAGTACAATATTTGCTTACGATTTTTACAAAGTATGCAGTAGCGGACAAACCCTATACTATAACATCACATCATCCTCCTCTCCTTATACTGTAGAGGTTGTATCGGAAAATTCGAGCCTACTCCCCCCAATCTTCTCATCAGAAGAAAGCTATTCTACTTATCCTACAGGTAATCTTACAATACCATCATCAGTTACCTATGATGGTATGACATATTCTGTCACAAGCATTGGTAGTTTTGCATTTTATAACTGCAGCGGACTGACTTCGGTAACAATCCCAAATTCAGTTACAAACATTGGCATCAGTGGTTCATTTTTTAGTGGTTATGCATTTTATGGTTGCAGTGGACTGACCTCGGTTACAATCCCAAATTCGGTAACGAGCATTGGGGATCAAGCATTTTCTGGTTGCACTGGACTGACCTCGGTTACAATCGGCAATTCGGTTGCAAGTATTGGCAATTCTGCATTTTCTGGTTGCACTGGACTAACATCAGTGACAATTCCGAATTCGGTTACGAGCATTGGCGAATCTGCATTTTATCTAGTTAGAAACATTGTATATAATGGTACAGCAACAGGTAGTCCGTGGGGGGCATTGATGGTTAATGGTTTTGTGGAAGGCTATCTTGTATATTCGGACAATACAAAAACAACTCTTGTAGGGTGCAGTTCACAGGCGACATCGGTTACAATCCCAAATTCGGTAACAACCATTGGCGTAGGTGCATTTTCTGGTTGTAGCGGAGTGACTACTATAAACTTCAATGCGACAAACTGCACGACAATTGGTTGTTATTATAATGATAGTTATTTTTATAATTCTGCATTTTATGATTGTTCTGCATTATCAACCTTGAATATTGGCAGCAATGTAACGAATATCCCTGATTATGCGTTTTCTGGTTGCAGCGGACTGAATGGTTCTTTGACAATCCCCAATTCTGTAACGAGTATTGGCGATAGTGCTTTTTATGCATGCAGCGGACTATCATCGTTAACAATCGGCAATTCTGTTGCTACCATTGGAAAATGTGCATTTATGTATTGCAACGGCTTAACTACTGTAAACTTCAATGCGACAAACTGCACGACAATTGATTATTATTATTATTATGATGATGATGTTTATTCTGTATTTTCAGGTTGTTATGCATTGTCAACCTTGAATATTGGCAGCAATGTAACGAATATCCCTGATTATGCGTTTTCTGGTTGCAGCGGACTGACTACCGTAAACTTCAATGCGACAAACTGCACAAGTATTGGTAGCAACAATGAAATATCAGGCAATACTAATATTACAACCTTGACAATCGGCGAAAATGTAAGATATATTCCAGATTATGCATTTTCTGGCTGTAGCGGACTGACGGGGTCTTTGACAATTCCCAATTCTGTTACAAACATAGGCAATTCTGCATTTTATGGTTGTAGCGGGCTGACTTCGCTAACAGTAGGCAATAGTGTAGAGAATATCGGATCATCTGCTTTTTTCAATTGCAGCGGACTGACGGGGGCTTTGACAATCCCCAATTCGGTTACAAGCATTGGCAATTATGCATTTTCTGGTTGTAGCGGGCTGACTTCGCTAACAATAGGCAATGCTGTAGAGAATATCGGATCATCTGCTTTTTACAATTGCAACGGACTGACAGGAACATTGACTATTCCGAATTCCGTCACAAGCATTGGCAATTATGCATTTTCTGGTTGCAGCGGGCTGCAAGCGGTTACAATCCCCAGTTCTACTACGAGCATTGGTCTTTCTGCATTTTATGATTGCATCGGACAGACAGCGGTTTACTATACTGGTAATATTGCACAGTGGTGCGGAATATCGTTCGGAAACGGAAATGCGAATCCCCTTTATTATGCACATAACCTATATGTTAACAATGAATTGGTAACAGATTTGGTAATACCGCATAATGTAACGGCAATAAAAAATCACACTTTTTATGGCGCAACTTGCTTAACATCTGCAACAATTGGCAATTCAGTTGTTAGTATTGGCAAGTCTGCGTTTTGTTATTGCAGCGGATTGACAACTGTAACTATCTCAAATTCAGTAGATAGTATTGCGACTTATGCATTTTCTGAATGCAGTGGACTTACATCGGTTAATTTCAATGCCACAAACTGCACCACTATGGGAAGTTCAAATTACCCTGCATTTAAAGATTGCAATGCAAATGCAGTAATAAACATTGGTGACAATGTTACAAATATTCCAGATTATGCTTTCAAAGGAATACTCGGTTCTGGAGATTTGGCAATTCCAAACTCAGTTACGAACATCGGCAATTCTGCATTTTATGGTTGTAGCGGGATTGAATCTGTAACAATCGGCAATTCGGTTGCAAGTATTGGCAATTCTGCATTTTATGAATGCAACGGACTTGATACATTCAATTTCAATTCAGCAAATTGTACTGGAACAGCCGACAATTGGTTCGATACAAATAATACTCTGGCGAAAATAACAATAGGCGAAAATGTTACAACAATACCTAATAATGCTTTCGCGAATTGTGTTTCGCTCGATAGCATAATAAGTTATGCAAGCAATCCACCTGTAATATATGCTTCTACATTCGACAGCCGGCTTTCGCTAAATACTCCAGTAGTAGTGCCATGCGGCACTGTGGATGCCTACGAGGATGCCGATTTCTGGTACAATTTCCGTCACATACAGCAGAATGCCAACTGCGGAACATCATATACAATTACGGTATTGTCTAGCAATAATGCATACGGTACTGTTTCGGGCGGAGGTACCTATATGGCAAACGAGGTGGCTACGCTTACAGCAACTCCAAACAATGGCTACCGTTTCAGCAACTGGAGCGATGGCAGTACCGAGAATCCGCACGATGTAACCGTAACGGCTGATGCAACCTATATTGCAACATTCGTGCAGGGTGGCAGCAGTAATCCAACTGTTTACAACTCAATAGAGGCAACAGCCTGTGGCTCTTTCACTTGGAACGACCGCACCTACACCGAAAGCGGAGAATACCAGCAGACATTCACTGCTGTAAATTCGGCAGACAGCATTGTAACACTCACACTTACAATACACCCAGCACCACAGCCACAAATTACGCTCTACGGCGAACTCGATGCCTGCAACCCATCAAGCGTGGCGTTTGCAACCGAGCAGTACCAGTCGTATCTGTGGTCAAACGGTGCAACAACAATGATAACAAGCACAAGCGTTCCAGGCTACTACTATGTTGAGGTAACCGATGAAAACGGATGCACGGGAATGTCGGAGCAGGTGAACATCGGTGCAAGCAATGCTCTCACCGAAGCACCACAAATTTCGGTTGTCGGCATGAACAGCGAGAACCACAATATTGTGGCTTGGTCGGCTATGGACAACGCAAATGTAAACGGCTACCGCATCTATCGCGAAAACAATGTTGCCGATGTTTACGAACCAATGGCAGTTGTAGGTGCATCGGAAACATCGTGGACAGACGAAACAGCAGATCCGTCGTCACGCGCATACCGCTACAAAGTTACAGCAGTTGACGAATGTGGCGGAGAATCGCCAATGAGCAACTATCACAAGACAATGCACCTTACAATAAATCAAGGCATTGGCAGCACATGGAACTTGATTTGGTCGCACTACGAAGGATTCAATTTCGGCACATACAGAATTTACCGTGGTACAAGTCCAAGCAATATGACAATGATTGGCGAAGTGCCATCGAATCTCAATTCCTACACCGACAACACAAGCGTTGCAAATATGGCGTACTACTACCAGGTAGAGGTTGTAAGAAATACACGCTCACGCGATGCAGAAATTTCTTCACGTTCCAACATTGTTGACAACGGCTATGTTGTAAACTACACAATCACGGCAATTTCTGCAAATCCGAATCGTGGTACGGTAACCGGCGGTGGAACATATCCTGCTGGCACGGTCATCAGCATCGAAGCACATGCCAATGATGGTTACGAATTTGCATCGTGGAGCGACGACAACACCGAAAACCCACGCCAGATAACAGTTACGGCAGATGCTACTTATGTGGCTTCATTCAATGAGGTTTCATCTGCTTCCGAATATACCATCACGGTAATTTCTGCAAATCCAAATCAAGGCACAGTAACTGGTGGCGGTACATATCACGAAGGTACAGTCATCAGCATCGAAGCCCTCGCAAACGACGGTTACGAATTTGCATCGTGGAGCGATAACAACACCGAAAACCCACGCCATATAACGGTTACGGCAGATGCTACTTATGTGGCTTCGTTCAATGAGGTTTCATCTGTTCCCGAATATACCATTACGGTAATTTCTGCAAATCCAAACCAAGGCACAGTAACTGGTGGTGGTACATATCACGAAGGTACAGTCATCAGCATCGAAGCCCACGCAAACGACGGTTACGAATTTGCATCGTGGAGCGACGACAACATCGATAATCCACGCCAGATAACAGTTACGGCAGATGCAACGTATGTGGCATCGTTCAATGAGGTTTCATCAGCTCCTGAATATACCATTACGGTAATTTCTGCAAATCCAAATCAAGGCACAGTAACTGGTGGTGGAACATTCCACGAAGGCACAGTCATCAGCATCGAAGCCCACGCAAACGACGGTTACGAATTTGCATCGTGGAGCGATAACAACACCGAAAACCCACGCCAGATAACGGTAACTGGAGATGCAACGTATGTGGCTTCGTTCATCCCTGCTACTGGCATTGAAGAAAATGCTAACCTAGAAATCGCCCTCTTCCCCAACCCCGCAACCAACATCCTCAATATCACCTCCTCGGAAACCATTTCAGAAATTGAGATTGTAAACGCATTGGGACAAATCGTTTATCGCGCAGAGGTAAATGGAGAGAATGTGGTTTGCGATGTGGAAGGATTGACAGCAGGGGTGTATGTGGTGAGAATCCGCCACTTCGACAAGCTCAGTGAGCGGAAGCTTGTAAAGGAATAAACGAAATGTTTGTGAAATATTGTAGGGGCGGGTTTCAACCTGCCCCTACAATTTATATAATTAGTATCCGCTAAAAGTATCACAAATTATTGGTGTCCGCTAA